>NZ_JBFTLH010000009.1:0-258537 GCF_056396345.1 Cupriavidus sp. 05T42 | reverse complement strand
GTGTGCTCCCCTCGCCCGCTTGCGGGAGAGGGGAAAAAACCAGGGGCCCATCAAAGCCTGYCGGTGTGCTCCCCTCGCCCGCTTGCGGGAGAGGGGAGAAAACCAGGGGCCCATCAAAGCCTGTCGGTGTGCTCCCCTCGCCCGCTTGCGGGAGAGGGGAGAAAACCAGGGGCCCATCAAAGCCTGCCGGTGTGCTCCCTCGCCCGCTTGCGGGAGAGGGGAGAAAACCAGGGGCCCATCAAAGCCTGCCGGTATGCTCCCCTCGCCCGCTTGCGGGAGAGGGGCCGGGGGAGAGGGCCGGCGGTTCCAGCCGCGTTGGCACAAAACCTGCCCCTCCACGCCATCACTCGACAAGGCATCGACATGAAAGAAAGTCCTGAAATCCGGGACACGGCGCATTTCCTTGCGCGGCATGGTCTCAGGCTGGCCACGGCGGAGTCGTGCACGGCCGGGCTGATCGCGTCGCGCATTGCCGAGGTGCCCGGCTGCGGCGACGTGCTGCGCTGCGCCGTGGTGGCCTATGCGCCCGACATCAAGACCTCGGTGCTGGGCGTGCCCGAGGAAGTCATCCGTCGCCACGGGCTGACCAGCGAGGCCGTCTCGCTGGCCATGGCGCACGGCGTGCTGCGTCTGGCCGATGCCAATCTGGCGATTGCCAACACGGGCGTGGCCGACGGCAACGCGCCCGACGACACCCCGGCTGGCACGCAGTGCTTCGCGTGGGTGCTGCGGATGCCGGGCCGCACTGCCCCGCTGGCCGTGTTCACGGAGACGCGGCGCTTCGACGGCGACCGCAACACCGTGCGCTTCGCTGCCGCCGACTACGCGCTGCTGCGCATCCCGCACTACTACGAACTGGCGCGCGGCGGCACCGGCCAGACCCGCCCGTCGCCCACCCCATAGATGCGGTCCCCCGGCGCGCGCCGGATCGTGGCATGGCCCGTGAAGGCGCCGAAGGCCGGCAGGATCGCGCCATGCTCCCCCAGTACGAAGCACGGCAGCCGCAGCGCGTCGGCACCGCTGCCGCGCAGCACCACGGCCGGATGGAGGTGGCCCGCGAGCACATAGCCGTCCGGGGAAGCGCCCGGCATATGGCACAGCGCGAACGGGCCGGCCCGCAGCGGTTCCGTGACCACGGTCATGCCGAGTTCCGGCGGCGGGTCGCCGGCGTGGGTGTCGTGGTTGCCGCGCACCAGCGTGCAGCGCACGCGGGCCGGCAGCGCCCGGCGCCAGTCGTGCAGCGCGACGATGACCGCCGCCGTGCGCGCGGCGCGGGCGTGCAGGAAATCGCCCAGAAACACCAGCTCCCGCGCCGGATAGCGCACGGCCAGCGCGTGCAGCCGGGCGAGGTTCTCGGCCGTGGTGCCGGGCGGCACCGGCTGCCCCAGCGCCCGGAACGCGGCGGCCTTGCCGATGTGGACGTCCGCCACCAGCAGCATCGCCGCGCCGGGCCACCAGATGGCGTGCTCGGGCAGCAGCCACAGCGTCTCCCCGGCCACTTCCACGGCCTGGGCGCCGAAGGCATGCAACGTGGCGGCGTCTGGCTGGCTCATAGCAGCGGGAGCGGTTTCGATGGCTTGCGCGGGCGCCCCGAGCGACGTGCGCGACCGCTGGCCCCGCTTCTTCCACCACTGCGGCCACCTGACTTGACGTGATCGGCCATGCCGAAGCGCGCCACCTCGGCCACCTGCGCGGCATCGGCATCAGCATCGACGGTATCCCCCACCGGCCCCGCCGCCGCCTCCAGTTCGGCCAGCATGCGGGCGATGCGGTCGGCCAGCTTCTCGGTACTGAGCTTCTCGCGCAGGAATTCCACCACCAGCGGAAAGGCCAGCGGCGAGGGGCGCTTCAGCGCGTGCAGATCGAGCCGCAGCGCGGACAGCCGGGCCAGCGTGTCGGCCAGGCGGTGGGCGTCCAACTCCTGCATCAGCACCTCCCGCTCGGCCTGCCCGAGCAGCAGGTTGGCCGGGTCGTGCTTGCGGAAGACCTCGTAGAACAGGCTCGATGACGCCTGCAACTGGCGCGCGCTCTTGTGGGCGCCAGGGTAGCCCTGGAAGATCAGCCCGGCCACGCGGGCGATCTCGCGGAAGCGCCGCAGCGACAGCTCCCCCGCGTTCAGGCTGCCGAGCACGTCGGCGGCCAGGTCGCGCTGGCGTTCCTCGGCCAGCACCAGCGGCAGCCAGTGCGCCCAGTCGAGCGGCGCCGAGGCCAGCAGTTCGAGCCCGTAGTCGTTCACGGCCACGGAGAACGTCGCCGGCACCTGCTGCCCGAGCCGCCACGCCAGCAGGCTGCCCAGCCCCAAATGCACCGAGCGGCCCGCAAACGGATAGAGGAACAGATGCCAGCCTTCGCGCGAATGGAGGGTCTCGGCCAGCAGCGTGCCGCGCGTGGGCAGCGCCGACCAGCGCGCCTGCAGGTCTACCAGCGGCTGGATCAGCGGCAGTTCGGGCGTGCTGGCCGGGTCGAGGTGGCCAAGCTGGGCGGCTTCGAGCGTATCGACCACGGCCTCGGCCAGTTCGGTGGAAAGCGGCATCTTGCCGCCGTTCCAGCGCGGCACCGAGGGCCGCTTGCCGGCCGCGCGGCGCACGTAGGCGGTCATCTCCTGCACGCGCACCAGTTCCAGCAGCCGGCCGCCGAACAGGAAGCAGTCACCGGGCGCCAGCCGCGCGATAAAGCCCTCCTCCACCGTGCCCAGCGAGGCCCCGCCGCTGCCCGCACGCGTCCAGAATCGCACCTGCATCGTGGCATCGCTGACGATGGTGCCCACGCTCATGCGGTGCCGGCGCGCCAGCCGGGCATCGGGCACGCGCCAGACGCCGGCCTCGTCGGGCATCGCCCGGCGATAGTCCGGATAGGCGGACAGCGTGCTCCCGCCCTGCCGCACGAAGTCGAGGCACCACTGCCATTCTTCGTCGCTCAGGGCGCGATAGGCCCAGGTGGTGCGCACCTCGGCCAGCAGGTCATCGGCGCGGAAGCCGCCACCGAGCGCCACCGTCACCAGATGCTGGACCAGCACGTCGAGCGGCTTGTCCGGGGACTCGCGCGCCTCGATACGGCCAGCGCGCACCGCGTTGCGCGCCGCCACGGCTTCCACCAGTTCCAGGCTGTGCGTGGGCACCACGGTCACGCGCGACGCCCGCCCCGGCGCATGGCCAGACCGTCCGGCGCGCTGCAACAGCCGCGCCACGCCTTTGGGCGAGCCGATCTGGAGCACGCGCTCCACGGGCAGGAAGTCCACGCCCAGATCCAGGCTCGACGTGCACACCACGGCGCGCAGCGCGCCGTTCTTGAGATGCACCTCCACCCAATCCCGCACGGCGCGGTCCAGCGAGCCGTGGTGCAGCGCGATCTGGCCGGCCCACTCGGGGCGTGCATCGAGCAGGGCCTGATACCAGAGTTCGGCCTGCGAGCGCGTGTTGAGGAACACCAGCGCGGTGCTGGTGGATTCCAGTTCGCGCACCACGTGCGGCAGCATCGACAGGCCGAGATGCCCCGCCCACGGAAAGCGCCCGGCGGCGTCCGGCAGCAGCGTGTCGATGACCAGCGTCTTCGGCGTGTGGCCGTGCACCAGCACCCGGCGATCGTCCGGCAGGCCGGCCAGCAGCACGTCGCTGGCATGGTCGAGGTTGCCGAGCGTGGCCGACAGTCCCCAGACCATCAGCCCGGGCTGCCATTGCCGCAGCCGCGCCAGCGCCAGTTGCACCTGCACGCCGCGCTTGGAGCCGATCAACTCATGCCATTCATCGACCACGACCAGACGCACGCGGCCCAGCGCCTCGCGTGCGTCGGCGCGGGTCAGCAGCAGGGAGAGGCTCTCTGGCGTGGTTACCAGCGCCGTGGGCAGGCGGCGCGCCTGCGCGGCGCGTTCGCTGCTGCCGGTGTCGCCGGTGCGCAGGCCCACGGTCCAGTCGAGGCCGAGTTCGGCCAGCGGGGCTTGCAAGGCGCGCGTGGTGTCGGCGGCCAGCGCGCGCATCGGCGTCAGCCACAGCACGGTGAGCGGCGGCGGCGTGGCGCCGGCCCGGGCCGGCGGTTCGGCGAAGGCCAGCAGCGCGCCGAGCCACGCGGCGTAGGTCTTGCCGGTGCCGGTGGTGGCGTGGAGCAGCCCGCTTTGGCCGTGGGCGATGGCGTCCCACACGTCGCGCTGGAAATCGAACGGCTGCCAGTGKCGGGCCGCGAACAGCGCCGGCAGCGTCTCAGCCACTGGCGGGGCGCGGACGAACGGTGCGGCCTCGCTCATGCGGCATCCTCGGCCGGCACCGCGCGCGCGGCGCCCGGCAGCATCGCCTCCAGCGTGGCCAGCGTGTCGGCCTCCTCGATCGGCTTGTCCGTGCGCCAGCGCAGCATGCGCGGAAACCGTACGGCGATGCCGCTCTTGTGCCGCCCGCTGCGGGAAATCCCCTCGAAGCCGAGTTCGAAGACCAGTGTCGGCGTGACGCTGCGCACCGGGCCGAAAGACTCCACGGTGGTCTTGCGCACGATGGCGTCCACGGCGCGCATCTCGGCATCGGTCAGCCCCGAGTACGCCTTGGCGAACGGCACCAGCGCGCGCTCCGGCGTGCCCGGCGGGGCGTTCCAGACCGCGAAGGTGAAGTCGGTATAGAGGCTGGCGCGCCGGCCGTGGCCGCGCTGGGCATAGATCAGCACGGCATCCACGGTGTAGGGATCGATCTTCCACTTCCACCAGACGCCCACGTCCTTGGTCCGCCCCGCGCCGTAGGCGGCGTCGGCGGCCTTGAGCATGAAGCCTTCCACGCCCAGTTCGCGCGAGGTCTCCCGCAGCGTGGCGTAGCGCGCCCAGTTGTCGGCATCGACCAGCGCGCTCAGCTCCAGCGCCGGGTGGACGTGATCGGCAATCACCTGCTCCAGCCGCGCGCGGCGTTCGGCCTGCGGGCGGGCGCGCCAGTCCTCGCCCTGCCATTCGAGCAGGTCATAGGCCATCAGGATGGCCGGCGCCTCGCGCAGCAGCTTGGCGCCGAGCGTCTTGCGACCGATGCGCTGCTGGAGCAAGGCGAACGGCTGCACGCGGCGGTCCTGCCAGATCACGATCTCGCCGTCGAGCACGGTGCCATCCGGCAGCGTGGCGGCGGCTTCGGCCAGCTCGGGAAAGCGCTCGGTGATCAGTTCCTCGCCGCGCGACCACAGCCATGTGGCGCCGGCCCGGCGCACAAGCTGGGCGCGGATGCCATCCCACTTCCATTCCACCTGCCAGCGGGCCGGGGCGCCGAGCACGGTGTCGAAGTCCTCCACCGGGGCCTGCAAGGGATGGGCGAGGAAGAACGGATAGGGCTGGCCGCCGCGCTGCAAGGTGGCGAGGGCGCCCTCGCCCGCCGCCGTCCCGGCATCGTCCGGGGCGATCAGCGCGAGGTAGTGCGCGGCATCGGGGCGGCGCGAGATGTCGGTGTAGCCGACCATGCGCTCGGCCACGCGCTTGGCGTCCAGCCCGGCCACCTCGCCCAGCGCGCGGGTGACCAGCAGCCGCGACACGCCCACGCGGAACGCGCCCGTGATCAGCTTGAACAGGACCAGCCGCCCGCGCGCGTCGAGCGGGCGCCAGAGCGCATCGAGCCGCTCGCGCAGCACCTCCGGCGGCTGGCCGCGCAGCGGCAGCAGGCGCTGCTCGACCMATTCGGCCAGCCCGGCCGTGTCGATGTGGGGCGTGGCCGGCAGCAACAGCGCGATGGTCTCGGCCAGGTCGCCCACGGCCTGATAGCTTTCCTCGAACAACCACTCGGGCAGCGCGGCGGCCTGCCGGGCCAGTTCGCGCAGCATCGCCACCGGCACGAGCTGGCGCGGCTTGCCGCCGGACAGGAAGTAGACCGCCCAGGCGGCGTCCTCGGGCGGCGCGGCGCGCAGGTAATCGACCAGCGCCGCCAGCTTGGCGTTGCTGGACGTGGTGCCGTCCAGCGCCGCGTAGAGGTCGGCGAAGGCTTTCATGGGGCTGCCTCCGGGGTTTCGACCGGGGTTTCCACGGTCTCCTGCGACGGCTCGTCATCGTCCCCGGCGTCGTCCCCATACTCGGTCTGGAACGCCTGCGCCTGCCAGCCCTGCTCGCACAGGTAGCGCACCATCACCGGCACGTTGCCATGCGTGACGATGACGCGCGGCGCGCCCGTGGCGGTGATCGCCGAAAGGAGCCCGGGCCAGTCCGCATGGTCGGACAGCGCGAAGCCGCGATCGACGCCGCGCCGGCGCCGCGTGCCGCGCAACTGCATCCAGCCGCTGGCGAAGGCATCGGCGGCCTCGCCAAAGCGGCGCAGCCATGTGGAGCGCTGCGCGGACGGCGGCGCCACCACCAGCGCGCGGCGCAGGGCCGGGCTGCGCGCCGGCAGGTCCGCCGTGGTCAGGGTGGGTGGCAGGGCCACGCCGGCATCCGCATAGGCCTGGTTCAGCGTGGTCATCGCCCCATGCACGACGATGGGCCCCGGCAGCGCCACGTCCGCGCCCGCATGACGCATCAGCCCGTGCAGGATGCGCTGCGCCTTGCCGAAGGCGTAGCAGTACAGCACGCTCGCCCGCCCCACCGCCGCGTTGGCCTGCCACCAGCCGAAGATCTCGGCCATCAGCGCGGCCTGCGTCGGCCAGCGGTAGATCGGCAGGCCGAAGGTGCTTTCGGTGATGAAGGTGTCGCAGCGCACCGGCTCGAACGGGTCGCAGGTGCCGTCGGCCTCGACCTTGTAGTCGCCGGAGGCCACCCAGACCTGCCCGCCATGTTCCAGCCGCACCTGGGCAGATCCCAGCACGTGTCCGGCCGGATGGAGGCTCAGCCGCACCCCGTGATGCGTGATGGCTTCGCCGTAGGGCAGCGTCTCCAGCGCGATGCCCGGCAGCCGCGCCAGCAGCACGCCGCGCCCGGGGGCGGCACAGAGGTAGCTGCCGTGGCCGAAGCGCGCGTGGTCCGAATGGGCGTGGGTGATGACGGCGCGCGCCACGGGGCGCCACGGGTCGATATAGAAGTCGCCGGGCGGGCAATACAGCCCTTCCGGCCGCGCGACGATCAGGTCGGCCATCGGGATCCATCCCCCTCTATATATATAGGCGGGGCGTCAGGTAGCGGACGGCCCCGCGCGCCGCGCCTTGCGGGCCTCCGCCATGCCCCGCACGTTCAGCGCGGCCAGCGCGAACTGGAGCACCACCAGCGCCCACGCCCCGGTATGGAAACCCCAGCCCACCCACATCGCGTTGCTGGCCAGGAAGACCCAGAAGCCCACCTTGCGACGGCCCGCCGCGCGGCTGCCGACCAGCCAGGTGGCGGCCACCGTCACCGCCATCGCGGGCCATTGCAGCGCATCGAGCCAATCCACGGAAATCCTCCCGACCTGACGATCCTTATCCAGCGTAGTCGGCCCGGGGCGGCGCCGGCCAGCGTGGGGTGTCCCGTTCGGCTGTCGGCGCATTCTCACAAAGTTACCAATGCATCACTTAGAGAGCGGAATGCCGATTTCCCATACGGCGTCAATCAGCCGGGCGCCGATAGTGTCGACTAGGAATCTCTCCTAGAATCGACTMAACGTCCTGCCGTGCGGCGTGGTCAGCCGCGGACGCCTCCTTGCCCGATCCCTCCCATCTTTCACACCTTCATGCGCCCAGAAAACCAGCGACTAGCGGACCTCCTGCGCGAGGACCCGGACACCATCCTGCGCGGCTGGACCGCCGAATATCACACCTACACGGGCGGCCGCGGCCTGAGCCAGAACCTCGAGACCGAGCAGCGCGCCATTCTCAAGGCGCTTGACACCGGCCTGTCGGCGGATGCCGACGCGAGCAACTTCGACAGCCGTGCCTGGACCACCCTGCGGGACACGCTGTCGCACCTGTCCGCCGCCCGCGCGGCGCAGGGCGAGACGGCCGACGTGACCAGCGGCTTCGTGCTGGCGCTCAAGCGCCCGCTGTTCGATGGCCTGCAGCGCCATCGCGGCGAGGTGGAGGGCCAGATCGAGGTGGTCTGGGCCGCCTCGTCCATCGTGGACCGCATGGCGCAGTGGACCGTCTCCACCTACCAGAAGACGCGCGAGGACATCATCATGCGCCAGCAGCACGAACTGCTGGAGCTGTCCACGCCCGTGATCAAGCTGTGGGACGGCGTGCTGGCGGTGCCCGTGATCGGCACGCTGGACAGCAGCCGCGCGCAGATCGTCATGGAAACGCTGCTGGAGCGCCTGGTGAACACCGGCTCCGAGCTGGCCATCATCGACATCACCGGCGTGCCCACCGTGGACACCCTCGTGGCGCAGCACCTGATGAAGACCGTCACGGCCATCCGCCTGATGGGCGCGGAAAGCATCATCAGCGGCATCCGGCCGCAGATTGCGCAGACCATCGTCCATCTTGGCATCGACCTGCAGGGCATCATCACCAAGTCCACGCTGGCGGACGCGCTGGCCACGGCCATGCGCATGACCGGCCACACCGTCACCCGCGCCGCCTGAACCCGGAGGCGCCATGGAACGGATTCCAATCCTGCGGATGGGCAAGAACCTGCTGGTCACGATCCAGATCGACATGCAGGACCAGACCGCATTGATGTTGCAGGAAGACATTGCCTCCACCATCGACCAGACCGGCGCGCATGGCGTGCTGATCGACGTCTCGGCGCTGGAGATGGTGGACTCGTTCATCGGCCGCATGCTGGTGAGCATCTCGGACATCAGCCGCATCCTCGGCGCGACCACGGTGGTGGTGGGCATCCGCCCGGCCGTGGCCATCACGCTGGTGGAGCTGGGGCTCTCGCTGGGCGGCGTGAAGACGGCCCTGAGCGTGGAGCGCGGCATGCAGATGCTCGACGCCGCCGCGCGGGTGGCCTGAGATGGCCACCCCTGCCGTGGCCACCGAGCTGGCCGATACGGGCAGCGCCCCGCTCAAGGACGAGCGCGATATCGTCCATGCGCGCGCGATGGTGCGCACGCTGACAATCCAACTGAAGTTCTCGCTGGTGGAGCAGACTAAGATGATTACGGCGGCCAGCGAACTCGCCCGCAACACCGTGGTGTACGGCGGCGGCGGCGAAATGCGCTGGGAGATGCTGGCCGAGGGCATCCGCAAGGGCCTGCGGCTGCATTTCGAGGACAAGGGCCCCGGCATTCCGGACGTGGAACAGGCGCTGGTCGACGGCTGGACCACGGGCAGCGGGCTGGGCATGGGCCTGTCGGGCAGCAAACGGCTGGTGAACGAGTTCGCCATCAGAACCAAAGTTGGCGAGGGAACCTGTGTCAGCATCACTCGGTGGAAGTAACAACCTGGGCCCGCACATCGCCGTGCCGATGGGCGACCGCAGCCGCGTGGGCGAGGCCCGCCGCGCCGCCGCCGAACTGGCCGGGCGGCACGGCTTCGATGCCATCCAGTCCGGTCGGCTGGCCGTGGCCGTCAACGAGCTGGGCAACAACCTCGTCAACCACGCCCGAGGCGGCCGGCTGCTGGTGGCAGCGTGCCAACTGGGCGACGGCATCGCCATCGAGCTGATTTCAATCGATGACGGCCCCGGCATGACCGACCTCCAGGCCTGCCTGCGGGACGGCTATTCCACCGGCGGCAGCGCAGGCCAGGGCCTCGGCGCGGTCAGCCGGCTGGCCGACGACTTCGACATCTACACCCGCCCCGGCCAGGGCACGCTGATCCTGGCGCGCTTCTACCGCGAGCGCGATGCTGGCGGCACGGCGCGCCGCACCAGCAACGGCTTCGACGTGGGCGCGGTCTGCGTGGCCGCGCCGGGCGAGACGGTCAGCGGCGACGGCTGGAGCGTGGCCGTGCACGACCACCGCGCCGACGTGGTGGTGGCGGACGGCCTGGGGCACGGCCCCGACGCCGCCGAAGCCGCCGCCGTGGCGCTGTCCGTGTTCGCCCGGGCCCGGGGCAGCCATCCCGGCCGCTACCTGGAACTGGCGCACGGCGCGCTGCGCACCACGCGCGGCGCCGCCGTGACGGCCGCACGCGTGGACGCCGGCGCCCAATGCATCCGCTATGCCGGCGCCGGCAACGTCATGGCGCGCGTGATATCCGGCATCGACGACCGCACGCTGCTGGTCCAGAATGGCACCGMCGGCCTGCAAATGCGGGCCGTGCAGGAGCAGGAGGTGGAGTGGCCGCCGCACGCCGTGCTGATCGTGCATTCGGATGGCATCCAGTCGCGCTGGCGGCTGGACGACCCGGCCGTGCTGCAGCGCGATCCGTCGCTGGTGGCCGCGTTCGTGTTCTGGAAATTCTGCCGGGGCCGCGACGATGCCACCGTCGTGGTGGTTCGCCGCGCGCAGCGGTGATGCCCCCGGGCCCCCGCAAGACACCGTGAGACTGGCCGCTATGACCCACCCCACCCACCCGACCCACCCGACCGCCTCCCCCGACACCGACCCCGCCGCACTCCAGGCCGCGCTGGCGGCGCGCACCCAGGAAGTGGAGGCGCTGCGCGCCGAGCTTGAGGAAACCAATCGCGGCGTGCTGGCGCTGTACTCGGAACTGGACATCCAGGCCGACCAGTTGCGCCAGGCCACCGAGCTGAAGAGCCGCTTCCTGGCCTATATGAGCCACGAGTTCCGCACGCCGATCGTCGCCATCCAGAGCATTACCCGGCTGCTGATCGACCGCGTGGACGGCCCGCTCACCCCCGAGCAGGAAAAGCAGGTGGTGTTCGTGCGCGACACTGCCGCCGAGTTCGCCGAGATGGTCAACGACCTGCTCGACCTGGCGCGGCTGGAGGCGGGCCGCGTGGATGTGTCGCCGGCCTGGTTCGACATGGTGGCGCTGTTCGATGCCCTGCGCGGCATGTTCAAGCCCGTGCTGACCAACCCGGAGGTGTCGCTGATCTTCGAGGCCCCGCACGACGTGCCCAAGCTGTTCAGCGACGACCGCAAGCTCTCGCAGATCCTGCGCAACTACGTCTCCAACGCACTGAAATTCACGCCGAGCGGCGAGATCCGCGTCTCGGCCGTGTGCGACGGCGACGACACCATCACGTTCTCCGTGCGCGATACCGGCATCGGCATCCCGGCGGAGTCTCACGGCGAGGTGTTCCAGGACTTCGTGCAGATCGACTCCCCGCTGCAGCGGCGCTACCGGGGCTCCGGCCTCGGGCTGGCGCTGAGCAAGCGACTGGCGGAGCTGCTCGGCGGGCATGTGGGCTTCGAGAGCGAAGTCGGCGTGGGCTCGCGCTTCTACGTGACCGTGCCGGTGGCGCTGCCCGTGCCAACGGACGCGCCTGCCGGAGACCATCATGGCTGATCACATCGTAGCGGCCATCGGCAGGGGCGACACCCCGCCGCTGGTGCTGGTGGTCGATGACAACCCGGTCACGCGCTACGCCACGGTGCGCGTGCTGAGCGCGGCCGGCTTCCGCACCATCGAGGCCGAGAGCGGCCAGGAGGCGCTGCAACGCGCCGACACCAGCGTCTCCGCCGTGGTGCTCGACGTCAACCTGCCGGACATCGACGGCTTTCAGGTCTGCCGCCGCCTGCGCGAGCGCGCCGAGACCGCCACCGTGCCGGTGGTACACCTCTCCGCCACCTACGTGGCCGACTACGACAAGGTGCGCGGCCTGGACGCTGGCGCCAGCGCCTACCTGGTCCACCCGGCCGAGCCGGCCGTGCTGGTGGCCACGATCTCCTCGCTGCTGCGCGCCAGCGCCGCCGAGCGCTCGCTGCGCGAGAGCGAGGCGCGCTTCCGGGCGATCTACCACCAGGCCATCGGCGGTATCTGCACGCTGGATCTGGACGGGCGCTTCGTCGACCTGAACCCGGCCATGCTGGGCCTGTTGCAGCGCCCGGCGGAGGCGCTGATCGGCCAGCATGTGGCCGCCTTCGCCCCGCCTGACTGGGTGGCGCGCGTGGCCGAGGCCACCGGCCAGCACCTGCAGGACGGCTGGCAGGGCGCGTTTCCGCTGCGCGACGCGCAGGGCGAGACCATGCACCTGGAATGGAGCATCTCGGCCGTGCTGGAGAACGGCGTGAAGGTGGCCGTGGTGTCCAACATCACCGACCGCGTGCTGCTGGAGCGCCAGCGCGAGCAGCTGATCGAGCGCGAGCAGGCCGCGCGCGCCGCCGTGGAGCGGCTGAACCGGATGAAGGACGATTTCATCGCCATCCTCTCGCACGAACTGCGCAACCCGCTGAACGTGATCTCGGTCTGGACCCATGTACTGAGCCGCCATGTGGCGTCCGAGGAAGGCCGGCGCGGTCTGGCGGCGGTGGAGCGCAATATCGCGATCCAGCGCCGGCTGGTGGCGGATCTGGTCGATGTGTCGATGCTCAACGTCGGCAAGATGAAGCTGGAGCGCGAGTTGACCAACCCCGCCGATGTGATCGGCGGCGCGCTGGACAGCATGCAGGCGCAGGCCGCCGAGCGGCGCGTGGCGCTGGACGTGATCCTGCCGGCCACGCTGGTCCCCCGCGCCTGGCTGGACCCGGCGCGCTTCCAGCAGATCCTGTGGAACCTGCTCTCCAACGCCATCAAGTTCTCGCCCGAGGGCGGCGCGGTGCGCGTGGAGGCCAGCTCAGACGCCGAGACGCTGCGCGTGCGCGTGATCGATCGGGGACGTGGCATCTCCCCGGACTTCCTGCCGCTGCTGTTCGACCGCTTCACGCAGAGCGACGACGCCAACCGGCGCCAGCACGGCGGCCTGGGGCTCGGGCTGGCCATCGTCAAGCATCTGGCCGAGATGCACGGCGGCACGGTGCATGCCGCCAGCCATGGCGAGGGCAAAGGCGCGATGTTCGAGGTCTCGATTCCGCTGGTGGAGCCGGGCTCGCCCGAACCGGGCGCCGAGCGCGCCGAGGTGGCGGCGATCCAGCCGGGCGTGCCGCTGAACGCGCTGGACGTGCTGCTGGTGGAGGACGATGACGATGCGGCGGCGGCGCTGTCGGCCATCCTGTCGAACGACGGCGCGCGGGTGCGCACCGCGCGCGACTGCGAGACCGCGCTGGATGAAATCGAGGCCGCCACGCCGGACCTCATCATCAGCGACATCGGCCTGCCCGGCCGCGATGGCAACGACCTGATCCGCGAAGTGCGCATCCGCGAGGCGGTGGCCTCGCGGGCGCGCACGCCAGCCATCGCCCTGACCGCCTTCACCCGCCAGCAGGACCGCCGCGCGGCCATCGAGTCAGGCTTCGACGCCGTGTGCGGCAAGCCGCTGCGGCTGCAGGAACTGATGAGCGCGATTGAAACTGTGCTGGGGCTGATGCAGTAGGGGCCGCTGCGGCTGCGGCAGGCGCGTGCCCTCTCCCCCGGCCCCTCTCCCAGAGGGAGAGGGGAGAACACCGTCGCGTTGCTATGCCAGTTGGGTGCTCCCCTCTCCCGCTTGCGGGAGAGGGGCCGGGGGAGAGGGGCAGCGCCGCTACGAAGTCAGTCGCCCATCCGCACCACATAACGCCCGCGTGACTGCCGCGCCAGCATGCGGGCCATGGCGTCGGGGATGTCCTGGAACGCGATTTCGTTGGCGACCAGATCGAGGTGGCGCGGGCGGTAGGTATCGGCGATCTTCGCCCAGACTTCGCGGCGCAGCGCCATCGGGCTGTTGGCGTTGATGCCGATCAGCTTTACGCCGCGCAGGATGAATGGCAGAACGGTGGCGTCGAACTGGGCGCCCGCCGCGTTGCCGAAGGCCGTGGCCACGCCGTCTGGCTGGAGCGTGCGCAGCATCCACGCCAGCACCTCCCCGCCCACGGCGTCGACGGCGCCGGCCCACTGCGCCGGGTCCAGCGGCTTGCCCGTCCCCTTGGCCACCTCGGCCGGCAGGATCTCCGCCGCGCCCAGCGTGCGCAGGTAGTCGAGTTCGGCAGCCTTGCCGGTCAGCGCCGTCACGGCGTAGCCGCGCCCCGCCAGCATGTCGATGGCGATGCTGCCCACGCCGCCCGTCGCCCCGCTCACCACCACCTTGCCGCGCGCCGGCGCCAGCCCGTTGTGCTCCATCCAGTGCAGGCACAGCCCGGCCGTGTAGCCGGCCGCGCCGAGCGTGGCGGCCTCGCGCAGCGAGAGCCCGGCCGGCAGCGGCATCGCCCAGTCCGCCTTCACGCGCGCGTACTGCGCGTGGCCGCCGTCATGGTCCACGCCGATGCCGAAGCCATGCACGACCACCAGGTCGCCTTCACGGAAGCGCGCGTCGGACGAGGCCGCCACGGTGCCGGTCAGGTCGATGCCGCCGATGCGCGGGTACTGCCGCACGATGGCGTTGATGCCGGCGGCGGCCAGCGCGTCCTTGTAGTTCAGGCTCGACCACGCCACGCGCACCAGCACCTCGCCGGGCGACAGGTCGTCGACGTTCAGTTCGACAAAGCCGGCGGTGGGGGTGCTGGACC
This sequence comes from Cupriavidus sp. 05T42, assembly GCF_056396345.1. Taxonomy (NCBI): domain Bacteria; kingdom Pseudomonadati; phylum Pseudomonadota; class Betaproteobacteria; order Burkholderiales; family Burkholderiaceae; genus Cupriavidus; species Cupriavidus sp. 05T42. The sequence goes on along the minus strand of NZ_JBFTLH010000009.1, from coordinate 244,258 downwards.
CTGCCGTGGGCGCGTGAAGCCGGTAAGCCAGAAATCGGGACATAGCCTTTCCTATCTATCCATTGCCAATCAAACCATTGCCAATCAATCCAGCGACGTGCCGGTGGACTTCACCAGCGCCGCCCACCACGCGGTGTCCGCGCGGATCTGCTGGGCGAACTGCTCAGGCGTGTTGCCGACCGGCTCGGCGCCCTGGTCGATCAACCGCTTGCGCATCTCCGGCCGCGCCAGGATCTTCAGCGTGGCCTGGTTGAGCCGGTCGATGACCGCGCGCGGCGTGCCGGCCGGCGCCATCAGGCCCTTCCAGGCCGTGACCGTGAATCCCTTCAGCCCGGCCTCCTCCGCCGTCGGCACGTCCGGGGCAATCGGCACACGCTTGTCGCTGGCCACCGCCAGCGCGCGCAGCTTGCCGGACTGCACGTGCGGCCACAGCGGCGGCATGTTGTCGATCAACACCGTGATGTGCCCCGCCACCAGGTCCGCCACGGCCGGGCCGGTGCCCTTGTATGGCACGTGCTGCATGCGCAGGCCGGCCATCTGGTTCAGCAGCTCGCCCGCCAGCTGGGCCGGCGTGCCGTTGCCGGGCGAGCCGAAGGTGACCTGCCCGTTGTGCGTGCGGGCGTAGGCGATGAACTCGCTCACCGTGGTCACCGGCAGCCCGGCATTCACCACCATCAGGTTGAAGTCGCGCGAGATCATCGTCACCGGCGCGAGGTCGCGCGCGGGGTCGAAGGTCATCTTCGGATACAGGCTCGGGTTGATCACCGTCGGCCCGGCGCTGGCCAGCAGCAGCGTGTAGCCGTCCGGCGCGGCACGGGCGACGATCTCGCCGCCGATATTGCCGCCCGCCCCGGGCTTGTTCTCGACCACCACGGTCTGGCCCAGCTCCTCGCGCAGCGGATCGGCCAGCAGGCGCGCGACGATGTCTGCCGTGCCGCCGGGCGCGAACGGCACCACGAGCCGTATCACCCTATTGGGGTACGCGCCCTGCGCCTGCGCCACCCCCACCACGCCCAACATCGCCCATGCAAGACTTGCGACGACTACAGATGCTTTGAACATTTTTGTCATCTCCGGTGGTTTTATCCGGATGTGACATTACACGTTCAGCGCTGCGCCGTCGCCTGCGCGATGGTGCGCCGGGCGATATTCAACTGATGGATCTGGCTGGTACCCTCGTACAGCCGGAACAGGCGCACGTCCCGGTAGAAACGCTCGATGCCGTAGTCGGCGATATAGCCGTAGCCGCCGAACATCTGCACGCAGCGGTCCGCCACGCGGCCGCACATCTCGGAGGCGAAGTACTTGCAGATCGACGCCTCCATGGTCACGTCCGCGCCCGCGTCACGCTGGCGCGCGGTCTCCAGGATCAGCGCGCGGGCCGCATGGATGTCGGTCTGGCAATCGGCAATCAGGCCCTGCACGAGCTGGAAGTCCGCCAGCGGCTGGCCGAACTGTTTGCGGTGGGTGACGAAGCGCACGGCGTCGTCCAACATGCGGATGGCCGGCCCGGTGCACAGCGCCGCCAGGTGGATGCGCTGCTTGTTCAGCACCTTCATCGCCGTGCGGAAGCCCTGCCCCGGCTCGCCGCCGATCACGCTCTCTGCCGGCACGCGGCAATCGTGGAAATACACCTCGGAGACCGGCGAGCCGGCCTGCCCCATCTTGCGGTACGGCGCGCCGGTGGTGAGCCCCGGGGTGTCGCGCGGGATGATGAAGGCCGAGATGCCGGCCGCGCCGGCGGTGTCCGGGTCCGTGCGGGCCATCACCGTGAACAGGCCGGCGAGGGGCGCATTGGTGATGAAGCACTTGGTGCCGTTCAGCACGTAGTGGTCGCCGTCGCGCCGGGCCGAGGTTTGCAGCGCGGTGGCGTCCGAACCGGCTTCAGGCTCGGTCAGCGCGAAGGCGCCCGTCACCTCGCCGCTGGCCAGTAGCGGCAAGTAGCGGCGCTTCTGGGCGGGCGTGCCGTCGGCCACCAGCGCCTCCGAGCCGATGCCCGTGTTGGTGCCCACGCGGGCCCGGAACGCCACCGAGCACTGCGACAGCACCATCGCCGCCAGCACCAGTTCCTCGGTGGTCATGCCCGCGCCGCCGTATTCCTCTGGAATCGAATAGCCGAACATGCCTTGCGCGGCCATCGCGTCCACGATGTCGCCGGGCACTTCGTCGCGCTCCGCCACCTCGGCCTCGCGCGGCACCAGACGTTCACGCACGAAGCGTTGCAACGCTTGCAGGAAGGGATCGAAGACTTCCGGGTCTCTGATCATTCAGTGTCTCGCTCTAATCGGCACCAGCAAAGGCGATGCATCGAATCGAGCCTACGGGGGGCGCATCGTTCGCACTATCGATGTTTCGCTATCTTGAACATCGTCTACCCTTATGGAACCGCGCGGCCAAGACCGCAAACCAAGGGTTAACCCCATGCCCTCTCGCCCCCATCACCCCGATCCCGCGTTCGCCACCACGCTGGCCCATGGCCTGGGGTTGCTCCAGTGCTTTCGCGCGGGCGAGACGGTGCTGAGCAACAAGGAACTGGCGGACCGGACCGGATTGTCGAAGGCCACCATCAGCCGGCTGACGTACACGCTGGCCGCCCGGGGCCTGCTGCTCTACGACAGCCACTTGCGCCGCTACCGGCTGGGCTCCACGGCGCTCTCGCTCGGCTATCCGCTGCTGGCCTCGCTGGGCGTGCGCCAACTGGCCCGCCCGCTGATGAAACGCCTCAGCGACCGCATGGGCGGCACGGTCTCGCTCGGCATGCGCGACCGCCTGCATATGGTCTACGTGGAGACCATCCGGGGCCACGACGCCATCGCGTTCCGCCCGGAGATCGGGGCCTCACTGCCGATGCTGACCACGGCGATGGGGCGCGCCTGGCTCGCCCAGGCCCCGGAACCGGTGCGCGCGCCGGTCATCGCCGGCCTGCGCGAGCACGTACCGGACGACTGGCGCGAGCATGCCGAGGCCCTGCCGGAAGCCATCGAACATCTGGCGCGGCTCGGCTTCACGCGCACGCCGGGCGCCTGGCAGCGCGACGTGCACGCCGTGGCCGTGCCGATGCGCACGCTGATCGACGGCGAGATCCTGATCTTCAACTGCGGCGTGCTGGCCAGCCGCCTGCCGCCCGGCATGCTGGAGGAACGGATGGGCCCGGGCCTGATGGAGATGGTGCACGAGGTGGAGCTGCTGCTGGCGGGAGCCGGCTGATGGCGCTTCCTCTTCCCCAAGCCCCCGCCTCGCCCGAGCGCGACCGCCAGTTCGCCACCACGCTGGCGCGCGGCATCGACATCCTGCTGGCCTACCGCCCCGGCGAGTCCTTGCTTGGCAACCGGGACTTCGTGCTGCGCACGGGCTTGTCGAAGTCCACCGTCGCCCGGCTGACCCACACGCTGGCCGTGCTCGGCTACCTCCGCCATGACGTGGCGCTGGGCAAGTACCGCCTGGGCGCGGCGGTGCTGGCGCCGGCCTACCCGCTGCTGTGCGGCATGCCGATCCGCCAGCTCGCTCGCCCGCTGATGCAGGCGATGGCCGACGAAGTGGGCGGCGCGGTCTCACTGGGCGTGCGGGACCGGACCCAGATGATCTACGTGGAGACGGCGCTCGCCACCCATGACCTCGCGGTCACCCCCGATGTGGGCGCCGCCATGCCGATGCTGGCCACCGCCATCGGCAAGGCGTGGCTGTGCCGGGCGCCGTCCGAGGCCAGCGCGCCCGTGCTGAACCGCCTGCGGCTGGAAGACCCGGAGGCGTTCCACCGCGCCGCGCCGGCGCTGGCCCAGGCGCGCAAGGATCTGGCACGGCACGGCTACTGCACCAGCCGGGACGAATGGCGGCGGGATGCCTTCGGCTTCGCGGTGCCACTCTGCGCGCGCGTGGATTCACGCTGGTTCGTGCTGAATTGCGGGGTTTTGGCCCGAACGGGGGCCTTCCATGCCGCCGAGAAGGTGGTTGGCCCGCGCCTCGTGGCGCTGGCCCATCAGCTCGAGACGCGGCTGGGGCTGCGCTGACGCGGCAAATCATCGCAAAAACACCACAAAAGACCGTCATCGCACGGGCTTTTCCTTGACGGCGCAACGCTCGGCTAGGATCATTCGTGTTTTCACATTAACGCGAATCGTTCGCATTCCCGTTAGTATTCGCACCTACGAGCCAACATAACAATGACTTCCTGCTTGCCCAATGCCGCGCGCCGGCAGCACGCGCCGTCGCGCGTGCGCCCTCTGGCCGCTTTCGCCCGGATGGCTGTCCTGACCGGATTCCCGCTGTGTGGCGTCGCCTTCGCCCAGACCACGGAGCCGGCGGCAGCCGCCCCGTCCGAGCAGGCGCTGCCGGCCGTKACCGTGAGCGCGGCGCAGGAAATCGAGATTGGGCCGCAGTTGAAGAAGAAGGCCTCCGGCGGCGCCCTGGGCAGCCGCCCGCAGCTCGACACGCCGTTCTCCACGACCATCGTGACCGGCGAAGACCTGGCCGACCGCCAGGTGACCAAGATCGGCGACGTGTTCTTCAACGACGCCTCGGTCTCCGACAACAGCAACGCGAATAACGCGTGGGCGGCGTACACCACCGTGCGCGGCCTGCAGCTCGACTGGCGCAACGCGTACAAGATCAACGGCATGCCGTTCATCAGCTACGGCCTGACGCTGCCCTACGAACAGCTCGAACAGGTGGAACTGCTCAAGGGCGCCTCCGGCTTCATGTACGGCTTCGGCAACCCGGGCGGCACGATCAACTACGTGACGAAGCGCCCGACCGACCAGTTCACGGCCAGCGTGGAACTGGGCTACCGCTCGTCGCACGTGTGGACCGAGCACGTCGACGTGGGCGGCCGCGMCGGCCCGGACAACATGTTCGGCTACCGCCTGAACCTGACGCACGAGGAAGGCAAGCCCAGCAATGCCGTGGGCATCAACCGTAATTCGGTCTCGCTGGGCCTGGACGCACGCATCACGCGCGACCTGACCTGGACCTTCGACGGCATCTACCAGGACCGCAACACCTGGGGCGCCACGCCGACGTTCTACACCGGCCAGATCCCCGCCGGCGGCCAGCTCCCGGGCGTGGTCAGCGGTCGCGGCGGCCTGTACGCCGGCCCGGACGCGCACTTCTACTCGAACCTGCAGGTGTACCAGACCGGCCTGCGCTACCGGCTCAATGACGACTGGACCGTCAGCACGACCTACAGCTTCAGCAAGCAGTCGCGCAGCCGTAACGAAACCACGCTCAACCTGCAGAACGGCCTGGGCGACTACACCGACTTCCGCTACGACGGCGCCGAAAGCCAGCAGTTCACCAACTGGACGTCGATGGTCGAAGGCAAGTTCCGCACCGGCCCGTTCCGCCATGAACTGGTGGCCGGCCTGAGCTGGCAGAAGCAGATCGACCGCTACAGCACCAACTCGGTCTACACGCAACTGGCCGACGGCAATATCTACGCCCCGTACACCGGCGTGTACTACAGCCAGACCGGCTTCAACAAGTACCGCGCCGGCGACACCGAGCAGAAGTCGGCGTTCGTCAGCGACACCATGTTCCTGACCGAGCAATGGTCGGTGCTGGGCGGCCTGCGCGTCACCAACTACGAGCAGAACGGCTACGGCTTCCCCGGCACCACGGGCGGCAACACCAACTTCACCAAGAACGGCCTGATCACGCCCACCGCGGCGATCATGTTCAAGCCGATGCCGAGCACCACGCTGTACGCCAGCTACGTGGAGTCGTTCGACGGCGGCGGCATCGTCTCGTCGTTCTACTCGAACGCCGGTGCCGCGCTGACGCCGGCCAAGAGCCGCCAGTACGAAGTGGGCGCCAAGACGGACCAGGGTCTCTGGACCGGTACGGCGGCACTGTTCCGCATCGAGCAGCGCACGGAATTCGGCCGCAACGACGGCGGCTCCCTGCCGGTCTTCGTCCAGGACGGCAAGTCGATCTACCAGGGTGTGGAGCTGGCCGGCAGCACGCGGATCGGCTCGCAGTGGGAAGTGGGCGGCAGCGCGATGTACCTGGACAGCTCCTACGACCAGGGCCAGCTGAACATCGGCAACCGCGTGGCCGGTGCGCCGAACTGGATCCTCACGGGCCGGATCAGCTACCGCATTCCGTTCGTGCCGGGCCTGAAGGTGGGCCTCGACGGCAAGTACACGGGGACGACCAAGGTCCGCCCCGAGGGCGACCTGACGGCGGGCGGCTACACGGTGTTCAACCTGGGCGCCTCGTACAACACCCGCGTGGCGGGCAAGGAACTGACGCTGCGCGCAGCGTTGACCAACCTCGCCAACAAGCGCTACTGGGGCTTCCAGTACGCTGGCTACGTCCAGCCGGCGGACCCGCGCGCCATCAGCCTGACGGCGAAGATCGCGTACTAAGGCGCGCACCCGTCGCGTACTGCGGCGATTACGCCACATGTGAAACGCCCTGCCCTGGCAGGGCGTTTTGCTTTGCGGCAGGTTGGAGCGCCGATCCTGCCCGTATACAATCGCGGTCTTTATCCGTTCACCCCAGACMTCCGCCCCGCCATGACCACCCTCGGAACGCCCCTCTCCCCCTCCGCCACCAAAGTGATGCTGCTCGGCTCCGGCGAGCTCGGCAAGGAAGTGCTGATCGCGCTGCAACGGCTGGGCGTGGAAACCATCGCCGTGGACCGCTACGAGAACGCGCCGGGCCAGCAGGTGGCGCACCACGCCCGCACCATCACCATGAGCGATGGCGAGCAACTGAAGGCGCTGATCGAGGCCGAGCGCCCGGACCTGGTGGTGCCCGAGATCGAGGCCATCGCCACCCCGATGCTGGAGGCGCTGGAAGCCGCCGGCGTGGTCCGCGTGATTCCGACCGCCCGCGCCGCACGGCTGACCATGGACCGCGAGGGCATCCGCCGCCTGGCCGCCGAAACGCTGGCCCTGCCGACCAGCCCGTACAAGTTCTGCGACTCGCTCGAGGAACTCCAGGCCGCCATCGACGGCGGCATCGGCTACCCGTGCGTGGTCAAGCCGGTGATGAGCAGCTCCGGCAAGGGCCAGAGCAAGATCGACGGCCCCGAGGGCGTCAAGGCTGCCTGGGACTACGCCATGGCCGGCGGCCGCGTGAGCCACGGCCGCGTGATCGTGGAAGGTTTCATCGACTTCGACTACGAAATCACCCTGTTGACCGTGCGCGCCGTGGGCGCCGATGGCCAGGTGGAAACGCAATTCTGCGAGCCGATCGGCCATGTGCAGGTCAGCGGCGACTACGTGGAAAGCTGGCAGCCCCACCCGATGCACCCGAAGGCCCTCGCCACGGCGCAGCACATCGCCCGCGCGGTGACGGCCGACCTCGGCGGCCAGGGGCTGTTCGGCGTGGAACTGTTCGTCAAGGGCGAGCAGGTCTGGTTCAGCGAGGTCAGCCCGCGTCCGCACGACACCGGCATGGTGACGATGATCACCCAGTGGCAGAACGAGTTCGAACTCCACGCCCGCGCCATCCTCGGCCTGCCGGTCAGCACGGCGCTCAAGAGCCCCGGTGCCAGCGCCGTGATCTACGGTGGCGTGGAAGCCCAGGGCATCGTCTTCGACGGCGTGGACGACGCCCTGCGCGTGCCGCAGACCGAGCTGCGCCTGTTCGGCAAGCCGGAAAGCTTCGAAAAGCGCCGCATGGGTGTGGCGCTGGCCTACGCCGAAAATGTGGACGTGGCCCGCGAGCGTGCCAAGGACGCGGCCAGCCGCGTCAAGCCACGCAAGGGCTGACCGGCCGAGCCGGTTTGACGCCGGTCAAGGCGTGATGGCGACCTTCAGCACGCCGTCACGCTGATTCGAGAACAGGTCGTACGCCTCGACGATGCGAGACAGCGGGAACCGGTGGGTCACCATCGGTCCGAGATCGAGGCGATTGGTCTCGATCACCTGCATCAGCCGCCGCATCCGCTCCTTGCCGCCCGGGCACAGCGACGTCACGATGCGATGGTCGCCCAGCCCGGCGGCGAAGGCATCGAGCGGAATACGCAGGTCGCTCGAATAGACGCCCAGGCTCGACAAGGTGCCACCCGGCTTCAGCACGCGCAGCGCCGCCTCGAAGGTGGCCTGCGTGCCGAGCGCCTCGATGGAGGCGTCCACGCCCCGCCCCCCGGTCAGGCGCAGGATCTCCGCCACGACGTCCACCTTGCGGAAGTTCACCACGGCATCCGCGCCCATCTTCTGCGCGATGGCCAGACGCTCGTCGAGCCCATCCACCACGATAATCATCCCCGCGCCGCACAGCCGCGCGCCAGCCGTGGCGCAGAGCCCGATCGGCCCCTGGGCGAAGACCGCCACCGCATCGCCGATCTTGATGTTGGCCTGCTCCGCCCCGGCAAAGCCCGTGGACATGATGTCCGGGCACATCAGCACCTGCTCATCGGTCAGGCCATCCGGAATCGGCGAGAGGTTCGCCTGGGCATCGGGCACCAGCACGAATTCGGCCTGCGTGCCGTCGATGGTGTTGCCGAAGCGCCAGCCGCCCATCGGCTTGTAGCCATGGCCGTGCGCCTGGCCGTCCTGCGAAGGCCGCCCGTCCTGGCACGCATAGGAATGGAAGCTCGGACAGATCGCCCCGGCAATCACGCGCTGGCCCACCCGGTAGCCCGTCACCACGCTGCCAAGCTTCTCGATCACGCCGACCGGCTCATGGCCGATGGTCAGGCCCGGCTTGACCGGATATTCACCCTTGAGGATGTGGACATCGGTGCCGCAGATCGTGGTCGTCGTGATGCGGATCAACGCATCGGTCGGCCCCACTTCCGGAATCGGCTTTTCCCGGAGTTCGATCTGTCCGGGTCCCTTGAAGACCAACGCTTGCATGCTTGCCATGACGCACTCCCGACGGTTGTCGCAGATAAACAGGCTAGGCGATGGGACAAGGACATGCCAATCCGGAGCCGGGTCATCTGCGCGCGGGTTGATCGCGTGCAAGCTTGCTGCAAAGTCTGAAGCTTCAGATCAAGKAAACGCCGTTACGCCCGCGCGTCCGCCGCCGCCACGGCAAGTGCCGCATGCTGCGCGCCGAGCACCGGATTGGCCCGCAGCCCGCTCAGGTCCGCACCGGACGGCGCCTGGTACAGCCGCAGCCCCAGTTCCGGCAGGATCGCCAGCAGGTGGTCGAAGATATCGCCCTGAATGCGCTCGTAGTCCGTCCAGCCGGTCAGCGTGGTGAAGCAGTAGACCTCGATGGGAATGCCCTGCGAATCGGGCTCCATCATGCGCAGGTTCAGCAGCAGGTCGTGGTGGATTTCGGGATGGGCACGCAGGTAGGCCATGCCGTAGGCGCGGAATGTGCCCACGTTGGTCAGGCGGCGCCGGTTCACCGGGTCGTCGTCCGGGCCGCTCAGGGTGAGGTTGGTCTGCGCCACCTGCGCCTGCTTGATCTCCAGGTAGTCGTGCAGCAGCCGGAAGCGCATCAGCGCGTGCAGTTCCTCGTCCTCCAGAAAGCGCACGCTGGTGGCGTCGATGCGCAGCGTCCGCTTGATCCGCCGCGCGCCGGACTCGAACATGTGCCGGTAGTTGCGGTAGCTCTCCGAGAACAGCTTGTAGGTGGGCACCGTGGTCACGGTGTTGTCCCAGTTCTTKACCTTGACCGTGTGCAGCGCGATGTCCATGACGAAGCCGTCGGCATTGGACTGTGGCATCTCGATCCAGTCGCCGATGCGCAGCATGTCGTTGGTGGTCAGCTGCGTGCTGGCCACCAGCGACAGCAGCGTGTCCTTGAAGACCAGCAGCAGCACCGCCGAGAGCGCGCCCAGGCCGGAGAGCATCCAGAGCGGCGAGCGGTCGATCAGGATCGACAGCACCAGCACGCCGCAGATCAGCCACAGCGCCAGCTGGGCGATCTGCACATAGCCCTTGATCGAGCGCGTCTGCGCGCGCTGGCTGCCCGCGAACACGGTCTGCCAGGCCGAGAACACCCCGGACAGCATCAGGAACACGCTGACCCACGTGCCGGCATGGGCCAGCCGCTCGATCAGTCGCGAGAAACGGCCGAGGTTGGGCACCTCGCCGATGCCAAGCGCGATCACCGCCAGGAAGATGGCGTAGCCGAGCCGGCGGTAGATGCGGTGGCGCAGCAGCGCCGCGGCCCAGTTGCGGTGGCCGGACAGGCTGAGCACGCGGTAGACCAGGCGGCCCGCCACGCGCGCGATCAGCCACTGGGCCAGCGCGGCGATCACGCCGAGCKCCAGCACATAGAGCGCGATCTGGGCCGAGGGATGGGCGGGAAGGCGTTGCTGGAACAGGTCCAGCAGGGCATCGAAATTCATGCGGCAGGCAGGTCGGTCATCAAACAAGCGCCAAGTGTACTAGCCCCGCGTGTGTCTCCCCTCTCCCGCTTGCGGGAGAGGGGAAAACCTGCTCACCCGTGCGGCGCGTACATCGCCATCAGCTGCTCGTCGGTGTAGCCCCACTGGCGCGCGTCCTCGAACGCCACCACGGTGTCCTCGCTCTGGGACAGGTCGATGACCTGCGGCGGCACCGCCTGGGACGCCGCCACGTTGTAGAACGTCATCACGCGGGGCCGCAGCGGCTCGTCCTCGTTCTGGCCGCACACCACGCCCAGCCGGCTGGAGCGCAGCCGCAACACCGTGCCGAGCGGGTAGATGCCCACCGTCCGCGTAAACGCCTTGAAGACCCGGCGGTCGAACAGCGTGTCCACGCGCACGGCGATGTACTCCACCGCGCGCGCCGGCGCCCAGGCCTGGTGATTGGGCCGGGGCGAGGTCAGCGAGTCATAGGTATCGCAGATCGCCGCGATCTTGGCGTGCACGCTGATCTCGTGCTCGACCAGCCCGAACGGGTAGCCGCGCCCGTCCACGCGCTCGTGGTGGTGCACGCAGACGTCGAGCGGGATATTGGTATACAGGCGCGCCTCGTTGAGGATGCGGTAGCCCGCCGACGGATGGCGGCGCATCTGCTCTTCCTCGGCCGGCGTCAGGTCGGTGGCCTTGTGCAGCAGCGAATCGGGCAGCGTCAGCTTGCCGATGTCGTGCACCAGCCCGGCCAGCCCGAGTTCGCGCACCTCGCCATCGGGCAGCTTGAGCGTGCGGCCCACGGCAATCATCAGCGCACACACGGAGAACGAGTGCAGGTAGGTGTAGTCGTCCTTGGCCTTGAGCCGCGCCATGGCCAGCAGCGCCTGCGAATGGCGCGACAGCGACAGCGACGCCGAATCCACCAGCAGCAGTGCCCCGGCGGTCTCCAGCGCGCGGCCCATGCGCACATCGCTGAACATGTTGCCGACCAGAGAGCGACCACTCTTGATCAGCTCGCGCGCGCGTTCCAGTTCTTCCTCGAAACTGGCCTCGGGCTCGTCGTCGGCGAGATCGGCCTCCATCATCTCCGGCGCGGCCGGCGTGGGGAGGTTGCGGCCCTTGAGGATGTCGATCCACACATCCTGCACGTTGGCCGACTGGATCTGCGTGACCTGGTCGTCGCTGGTGACGAGGAAACGCGAGCGCCAGAACGGGTGGTTGATCCAGGGTCCGCCCAGCCTGGCCACGAACATGCCCACCTGGAGCTGTTCCGCGCGAATTCTTCTCAGCATGCACTTGCCCCTTGAAATGGGTGCGGATGTCTCCGCGAACCCGTCAATCCGGGGCTCTGTCAGGCCCCTTGTCCGGTGTCGCGGTCGTTGCCGCGGCACGCAGTTGTTGTTTGCGACCCAGTTGTGTAAGACCCTTTTGGCCCGCGTTAACGGCAAACGCCGGCCGATCTTTAGTGGTTTCTTCGGATTCTTCCGAATTCGACCATCCCGCGCGACGCACCACCCAGGCCAGCAGCCAGACCCCAACCCCGGCCGACCCCGCCACCAGCCCGACGCCGGCCATGCGCTGGTCGTCGATCAGATAGCTCGCGCACAGGCGCGCGGGTGCGTCGACGAAGAGCATACCGAAGGTCAGGCCCATCCAGACCATGTTGCCGCCGAAGAACAACACCAGCGGCCACGCCGCCACGCGGAGCGCGATGCCGGTTGACAAGCCGGCCACGAACACCGTAGCGAATTTGGCGGCATTGACCATCGGCGACAGGCGCGCGAGGTCCAGTGCAATCGGCAGCATCCACAGCCCGTAGCCGAGCGCCGCCACCACCAGCAGACTCAGGGCGTGCGGCCGCAGCGCCGCCATCGTCCGGGCCTGCCAGCGCACCGGGGCCACCCGCGCGGACAGCCAGCCAGCGGCGAACACGGCCGGCAGCAGGCCCAGCATCTGCAGGGCCATCGAGGCTTCCAGGGGCTCCCGCAGCGGCGGGACGGCCAGGACGATCAGGACGGCGATCAACGCCAGGAATCGGACGACTCTCATCGCCCCACTCCGCCCGCCGCCGCATGGCGCAGGGCCAGCGCATAGGCCGCGTGGAAGTCTTCCAACTCGAAACTGCCCAGCACCACCCCGTGCGCATCCACCACCTGCAGGCCGCCGTTGTGGACGAAGCCACCGAAGCCGTCCGGAATGGCGATGATGTCGGCCTCGCGCAGCAGCGCTTGCATGGCGACGGGCGCGTCCGGCGCAGCCACCCGCCATTGCGGCGGCCGTGCACCATGCTCGCGGGCGTAGCTGGCGAGGTCGGCGCCGGTATCGCGCGGGTCGAAAGACAGCGAGATCAGGCCGATCCGGCCCGCCATGCCGTCCGCCTCCACCTGGCGCGATAGCTGGGCGAAGGCGACCCCGAGCGCGCGGCACACGGTCTGGCAGCGGGTGTAGATGACATCGACGAGATAGACGGTGGGGGCGCCTGCGGCTGGTCCTGCGGCTGGTAGTTCGCCGAAAAACCTCTGCGGCTGGCCAAGCTGGTCATGCACCGCGATGGGCGGCAGGCGCATCTCGTGCGCGGCGATGCGCGCCTCGCGGCGCTGGTCGAGCGTCCAGGCGGTCAGGCCATGCGTGATGGCCCAGAGAGTGATGCCGCCCAGTACCAGCACCAGACCGAAAACCGCGCGCACAGCCAGAGACCCGCGCGGGCGCGCGGGCCGAACACCGTGTGCGAGGCTAGCCACCCGGGCTGCCGAGCGCCGCGTCACCATCGAACGGCGCCGCCATGGCGGCCGTCTGGGTGCGTGCGGCGGCGACGGCTTCCGCCGTTACCGGGCCAGCGGTATTGCCCCACTGGCTGCGCACATGGGTCAGCACGGCGGCAATTTCGGCATCGGACAACTGGTCCGCGAAGGCCGGCATCGCCCCGTTGTAGGCCGTGCCCTTGACGGTCAGCTTGCCGGTCACGCCGCGCAGCACGATAGACGCCAGCCGCGCCTCCTGCCCCACCACCCACTCCGAGCCCGCCAGCGGCGGGAACACGCCCGGCAAACCCTGCCCGGTGGCCTGATGGCAGGCCACGCAACGGGCCTGGAACACCGCCGCGCCATCCACGGTGCCGCCGCCGGCGCCCTTCGGCTTGCCTTTCAGGTCCGCCAGGGTGCGGCTGTCGCCCAGCGACGAGGGCTGGTCGCTTTCGGACGTCACGATATAGAACGCCCCCCACGCCACCAGCGCGGCCACCATGGCCAGCACGTAGCGGGGAATCGGCGCGCGGTTCTCGTGCGGATCGGCATTCTCGCGGGCACGCGCCGCGGCGGCCTGACGTTCTTCCGATGGATCTGCCATCTGTTTCCTCTGCGGATGCGCTTATCGGGTGCTTATCGCGGGTGCTTATCGCGGGTTCGACTCGCTACCTTCGGGCGGCAACACCGCCCCGGTGCGGTTCAGCGACTGGAGATAGGCCACCAGGTCAGACGCGGCGGCGGTCGGCACCACCACCTTGCCCGGCGGTGCGTAGCCCGGGGGCAGCGTCACCGGCTTGTCGCCCGGCTCCGGCGCGTCCTTCACATCGAACAAGTACGGGTAGCTGGGCATGATGCTGCCGCTCACGTAGGCGCGCGGCTGGTACAGGTGCCCGAGGTGCCAGTCGGCGCCGGGCTGGCGCACGCCAATGTTCATCAGGTCCGGCCCGGTGCGCATGGTGCCCAGCAGGTGCGGCTTGTCGTAGTAGTAGTCGCCGGCCACGGCCACGCGACCCCAGCCGCGCTTGGCGTCCGGCGCGTAAGAACTGTCGCGCGGCTGCTGGGAATGGCAGTAGATGCAGCCGTTGGCGATATAGACCTCCCGCCCGCGCAGCTGCGCGGCGGTATAGGGCTTGGTGCCTTCGGTGGGCTTGACGTCCTGGAGTTGCAGATACGGCAGGACGACCAGCGCGCTGGTGGCCAGCGCCAGCATGGTCATGCCCCCCGCCAGCAGGGCGCTTTCATTGTTCACGGTTCAGACTCCCTCGGCAGGTTTTTGGCCCGACTGGCCCGTTTTGCGCAGGCGGCCCTGGTGGAACAGCGCCGGGCGGTCACGATTCGGCCCGAAGCCAAAGACCGCGCAGACGAAGTTCGTCACGAAGAACAGATGGCCCGTCAGCATCATTGCCCCGCCCAGCGAGCGGGCGCGCAGGTACGGCAGGGTCACGGCGACCGAGTCCATGAACGGGCGCGCCGCGTCCAGCATGGCCAGCCCCTGCAGCCAGCCGCCAATGCTCAGGAAGACGAAATAGATGCCGATGCCGCCCGCCGCGAGCCAGAAGTGCATGTAGATCATCCAGCGGTACGGCCATTCGCGGCCGGTCACGCGCGGCACGATGAAGTACAGCGCGCCGAAGAAGGCGAAGCTGACGAACGCGTACAGCCCCAGGTGGGCGTGGGCCACGGTGTAGTGCGTGAAGTGGGCCACGCGGCTCACCGTGCGCAGCGCCTCGAACGAGCCCTGGATGGAACTCAGCGTGTACATCATCCCGCCGAAGGTGATGAAACGCAGCGTCGGCGAGTCGATCAGCCGGCGGAAGTTGCCGCGCAGCGTCTGGTGCTGGTTGATGGAGAACGCGACCACCGGAATCAGCATCATCATGCTCTGCACGATGGACAGCGTAATCAGCCACCCCGGCACCGGCCCGCCMACGAGGTGGTGGCCGCCCACCTGCCCGTAGAAGAACGCCAGCGCCCAGAAACCCAGCAGCGAGAGCCCGTACGACCGGACCGGCTGGCCGATGATCTTGGGCAGGAAATAGTAGATGGAAGCCAGCGCCAGCGGCGTGTAGAACAGCCCCAGCACGTTGTGGCCGAACCACCAGTTCATGGTGGCCTGCTCTACGCCGAAGTGCACGCCCGGCACGTTCGCCACCAGGAACAGCACCGGGAACCAGAACAGCGCGCAGCCCATGTACCAGACCGACACGTAGAGGTGATCCACCTTCCGGTTGACCAGCGTCAGCACCAGCGGCAACCCCACGAAGGCGCCGCCGATCACGAACAGGATGTCCACCTGCCAGGGAATCTCGAGCCACTCCAGCCCATCGGAAATCCCCGCGCCGATGCTGCCGATGCCGGCAATCAGCCCCGCATTCCACACCGCCGCCCCCAGCACCGCCCAACGGGCGCCGACCAGCGCCGTCTTGAGCAGCCGGGGCAGCAGGAACAGGGCGATGGCCAGCCCGGCCATCGGCGCCCAGCCGTAGGCCACGGCGTTCAGGTGGATGGTGCGGATGCGGCCAAAGGACAGCCAGGGCACGCTGGCGAGCAGGTCCGGTTCGTGCAGCTTGATCGAGGCGGTGAGCCCGGCCATCGACGCCACCACCAGCCACACCATGGCGCAGCAGATGAACAGGAACACGACTGGCGCGGAAGATGCATCGGCGGCATCGCGGGAGGGATCGTCCAGCCCGGGCGTCAGGTGCGCCGAGGCAGGATCCTCGGGGTGCCCGGTCTCGCCGTCGGCAAAGATCACCCGCGCGGCGGCTGGCGAAGTATCGAACAGGCCCTTCTGCATGCTCCAGATAAAGGCCGCCAGCGCGATCACGGAAAGCAGGAACGCGGAGAGCAGAATGGCGATGGTATTCATGGCATTGCCGGCAGGCATGAGATGAGTCCTGCGCAGATTACGCACGGKGCGGATAGGCGCCCATAGCCACTTCCTGCGTTTTTTGGGTGACCACCGCCGCCTCAGGTTGCAGGCGCGATACGCGCAGGGGGCGCGCAGCGGGTACTGAATCGAGGCACCGATGGGAGCCCGCCCCCTGGAGAGCGCCGCGCCGGTCCCCGCCCCCGCAGCGTGGTTTTTTGTCGAATTACCTTAAATTGCATCAAAGATGCAACTTAACTAGAATGGCGGCAGCGCCTGCCTGCGCGCGGTTTTCCGACCGATGACTCGCCCCCGCCCCCATCATGAACGTCCACTTGAGCATTGAAGGCCGCCACGGCCTGGCCAGTCAGATTTATCGCCAGTTGCGCGCCGGTATTCTCGACGGCCGGCTGGCCGCTGGAGAGCGGCTCCMGTCGACGCGCGAACTTGCCACGCAACTCGGTGTTTCCCGAAAGACAACACTCGATGTCTTCGAACGGCTCACCGCCGAGGGCTATCTGCGCTCGCGCACCGGCGAGGGCACCTTCGTGGCGGCGGCCATGACGCGGCGCGGCAACCTGCCCACGCACGCCACGGCCTTGCAGCCGGCCGACGCGCTCTGGGAATCGATGCCGGACGCGCTGCCGATCCGCCAGGAGGGCGTCTCCCCGCAGTACGACTTCATGGGCGGCGTGACCGAAAAGCGGCTGTTTCCGTTCGACCAGTGGCGCCGCTGCGTGAGCCATGCGATACGCGTGCAGGCGCGCGTGCCGGCAGGCTACCGGGATCCGGCCGGCGAGCGGGAGCTGCGGCTGGCGGTGTCGCGCTACCTGGCCTTCAGCCGCGCCGTGGTCAGCAACTGGCACGACGTGATCATGACCCAGGGCGCCCAGCAGGCGCTGACCCTGCTGGCGCGGGTGGTGCTGCGGCCCGGCGACGTGGTGGCCATGGAAGACCCCGGCTATCCGCCCGCCCGCATGAGCTTTACGGCGGCGGGCGCCCGGGTGGTGCCGGTACCGGTGGATGCGGATGGCATCGTGGTCAGCGCCCTGCCCGCGGACGCCCGCATCATCTATGTCACCCCCTCGCACCAGTTCCCGCTCGGCATGCCGATGAGCCTGGAGCGCCGGCTGGCGCTGCTCGACTGGGCGCAGCGGCGCGGCGCGCTGGTGGTGGAGGACGACTACGACGGGGAATTCCGCTTCGAGGGCCGGCCGATGGACTCGCTCAAGAGCCTCGACCATGACGACGTGGTCGCCTATGTCGGCACATTCTCGAAGACTATTTTTCCGGAACTGCGCATCGGCTACGTGATTCCGCCCGCCCCGCTGGCGCAGGCGCTGTGCCGGGCCAAGCAGACCAGCGACTGGCATAGCTGCACCCTCACCCAGACCGCGCTGGCCAAGTTCATGCTCGACGGCTATTTCGCCAAGCACCTGCGGCGCATGCACAAGGAGTACGCGGCGCGGCGCGCGGCGCTGCTGCGCTGGCTCGATCTCGACCTGTCGCCCTGGCTGGCCCCGCTGCCGGCGTCGGCCGGCATCCACCTCGTGGCCGAAATCCGTCCGGTCGGCCTGAAACAGGCTGACGAAGCCGCCTTTATCGCCCGGGCCGGGGCGGCGTCGATCGGGCTCTACGGCGTCAGCGGCATGTTCGCGGGGCGGCCACCGCGCCCCGGCGTGCTGATGGGCTACGGCGGCCTCAGCATCGAGGAGATCGACGCGGCCATGCAGCGGCTGCTGGACACACTCCACGGCCGGGCGGTGTTGCCGGGGGCTGTGCATCTGTTGCCCAGCCAGCATACGCGGCCGGGCCGGGCCGCTATACCTTGAAAAATTCGGCAATCTGCCGTTAATTGTTGTCGGCCTCCGCTATTGCGTCTTTCCTGCTTGATGCATACCCATTACGACAACCTCAAGGTATCCCGCGACGCGCCCCAGGAAGTAATCCGGGCCGCGTACAAGTCGCTTAGCCAGAAATATCATCCCGATCGCCATGCGGACGGCGAGGAATCCAATCGCATCATGCGGCTGCTGAACGTGGCCTATGACGTCCTGAGCGACCCCGGGCGGCGCGCGGAGCATGACCAGTGGATCGTGGAGCAGGAGCGGATGGAGGCGATCCGCGCCCGCCGCCGCGAGGTGYCGCCGCGCCCTGCACCGGGCACGGCGCGGCCCCAGACGGCGCGTCCGCAGGCCCAGCCCCGGCAGCCACGCGCTGCCAGCGGCGCTGCCGGGGCGGCGGGAGGGGCCAAGGCCGGCGGTGCGTCCGCCCAGGGTGCCTCCGCGCGCGGCGCCAACAACAAGTCCTCGCAGAAAGCCGAAGAAGCCCGCCCCTCGCGCGGCGAGAAGACCCGTTTCCGCCCCAAACCCGAACCCCGGCCCGATGGCCCGCCGCCGCGCGGCCAGCCGCTGCCGGCCCATCTGGCCTTCCTGCTCTATATCGCGGTGGGGGCCAGCATCGTGGTCCTGCTTGGCGACTGGACGCCCAGCGCCAGTTCGGCCGCCGACACCCCGGTMGCGCTGGTCAAGCCGGCCCGGGCCGAGGAAGCCTTCCCGCCGCAACCGCCCCGCTACAGCCGGCCGGCCAACACGCCGCGCGGCATGCCGTGGCCGAGCCGCTCGGGCTACCTGACCGGCTATCCGGTGCTGAACAGCAACGGGTTGTCCACGGTGACCGTGGACAACACCCGCAATGTGTCCGATGTGTTCCTGAAACTGGTATCGATCGAGGGTGACGCGGCGATTCCGGTGCGCACAAGCTTCGTACGCAGCGGGTCGATGTTCACGATGGAGAATATTGCGCCCGGCCGTTATGACGTGCGCTACCGGAGCCTCGACTCCGGGGAGATCTTCCGTTCCGAGCGCTTCGACCTCAAGGAGATCCAGGAGGCCAACGGCACGAGCTTCGCCAACAACACGCTCACGCTCTACAGCGTGATGGGCAAGTCGAAGAGCGTGACCATCACGGAATCGGAATTTCCCTGAACCGGCTGGCGCCGGCCCAGTAACAGCTCAGTCGCCGTTCAGTACGGCTTGGGCTGCGGCTGCTTGTTCGGCGCGCCCTGGGTGCCCGAGGGGTTATAGGGCACCGGCTTCGGCGCGGGGGCCGGTACCGCGCCATAGAGTTTCTGCCAGCGGGACTTCAGCCCGTCGGCAATCTCCTTCTGGTTGTACTGCTCGGCAAAGTCGATCGCGGTCATGCGCTGCTGGTTCTTCAGGCGCAGGTCCGCGCCCTCGTCCAGCAGCACCTTCACGGTGTCGATATGCCCGCCGCGCGCGGCCATCATCAGCGGCGTGGTGCCGTTGGGGCTTTCCGCATCGATATAGGCGGCGTGATCGACGAGGTACTTCACCACCTCGTTGTGGCCGTTGGAGGCCGCGTAGTGCAGCGGCGCCCAGCCCTTCTTGTTGATCTCGGCCTCTTCGCCGTCGACCATCAGCTTCACCATGTCCAGCTCGCCCTGCAGGCTGGCCATCATCAGCGCGTTCTCGCCGGCCGGGTTGGTCTTGTCGAAGTCGATGTTCTTCGCCTTGATCAGCACCGTGGCGGCCTTGATCGATTTCTCGCGCAGCGCCAACACCAGCATCGGGTTGCCCCGGGCGTCGGTCAGGTTCGGGTCCACGCCGCGCGCCAGCAGTTTCTGCACCGTGTTGGCATCGTCGAATTCCACGGCCTTGCGCATGTCGTCCGCCGGCGCGGCCCAGCCTGCCGTGGCGGCGCCCAGCGTCAGGGCGGCCACCGCGCCACGCATCGTCTTCATGTCAAACATGAGCATTCCTGTCTATGTGCTTGAAGAGACGGAAGAAATTATCCGTCGTCTGTTCGGCGATGGTTTCCACCGGCACCCCGCGCAGCTGGGCAATGAACTCGCCCACATGCCGCACCCAGGCCGGCTCATTGGTCTTGCCGCGATACGGCACCGGCGCCAGATAGGGCGAATCGGTCTCGATCAGCATGCGGTCCAGCGGCACCTTCTTGGCGGTTTCCTGGAGGTCCGCCGCGCTCTTGAAGGTGACGATGCCCGAGAACGAGATATGGAAGCCCTCGTCGAGCGCCTGTTTCGCCACATCCCAGGTTTCGGTAAAGCAGTGCATCACGCCGCCGGCCTCGCGCGCATTTTCCTCGCGCATCACGCGCAGCGTGTCGTCCGCCGACGACCGGGTATGGATGATCAGCGGCTTGCCGGTCTGTTTGGCGGCGCGGATATGGGTGCGGAAGCGCTCGCGCTGCCATTCCATGTCGTCGACGCTGCGGCCATTGAGCCGGTAGTAATCGAGCCCGGTCTCGCCGGTGCCCACCACGCGCGGGTGAGCGGACAGCGCCAGCAGGCGTTCGAGCGTCGGGTCCTCGCCCTCCTCGTAGTCCGGGTGCACACCCACCGACGCATACAGGTGCGGATGCTGCTCGGCCAGCGCCAGCACGCGCGGGAAGTCCTCCAGCGTCACCGAGATGCACAGCGCGTGGGTGACCTGATTGGCCTTCATGTTCTCGAGCAGCTGCGGCAGCCGCTCGGACAGTTCCGGGAAATCGATATGGCAGTGGGAATCAACGAACATCGTCAGTCTCTGGATGCGGGTCAGTCGAGCCGGCGGCCGACGATCACGAGATCGCGCTCGATGCCATCGAGCACCGCCACGCGCGGCAGGTCGCCCCAGCGGGCGAAACCGTGCCGCTCGAACAGGGCCAGGCTCGGCGTGTTGTGGCCGAAGATGAAACCGAGCAGCGTGGTCACGCCCACCTGCGGGGCATGGGCGATGGCCTGCTCGAGCAGGTAGCGCCCCAGCCCTTGCCCACGGCGGTCCGCGTGTAGGTAGATCGACAGCTCGGCGGTCGCGCCATAGGCCGGACGGCCATAGAAATCCGAGTAGCTGAGCCAGCCGGCCATACGGCCCTCGGCATCCTCGCACACCCACAGCGGGCGGCGCTCCGGCTGATGGGCGTCGAACCACGCCTGGCGGGACGCCACGCTCACCGGCTCCGTATCCGCCGTGACCATGCGCGATGGCACCGTACTGTTATAGATCTCGACGATGCCGGGCAGGTCGGCTGGCGTGGCCAGGCGCAGGGTGAAATCGGAAATACGCATGAATAACAAATACTTGCGAAGCTAACTTCGCGTGGATGATCAGATTGCTACAAGGTCTGGGTCGGCCGTCCGGAATCGATGGCCTTGCCCAGGATTTCCTCGACGGCACGGCGCAGGTTGCGGCCATTGTCGTCCTCGGGCAGATGCACGCCCACGCCGGGGGTCTTCATCGGCGTACCGGCCGGCGTGATCCACGCGACCGTGCCCTGCACCTGGTATTTCTGCGGGCGGTCCAGCAAGGACAGCACCAGGAACACCTGTTCGCCAATCCGGAACGGCCGGTTGGACGGCACGAAGATACCGCCGCGCGTCAGGAACGGCATGTAGGCCGCGTACAGCCCCGCCTGGTCCTTGATCGACAGCGACAGCACGTTCGGCCGCTGCGCGGCGCCTGCCGTGGCAGGTTGGCCCGGCACGGTGGTGGGTGCTCCGGGTGCTGCGGGTGCGGCCGGACGCACGGGCGCGCCGGTGACTGGTGCATTCATTGTTTGACCCCTGTTTGGCGTTGCGCCCTGTCCGCTTGGTGCGGCGCTATTTGGCGCGTTTGACAAATCGACAGCTTGACTGCGTTAGCTTTTACCACGGGCGGCGCCCGATTCCTATCGCCCGGCGGCACTTCCCTGGAACAAATGCCGGTAATCGAGGAAAACGGACTCCATGACGAGGCGCGCCGCCAACGGATGGTTCTCGTTGCGCCGATGGCCGACCAGCCGGGCGCTGAACGCCTGGAGGCGGTGGGCATCGGTGGCGCCGGCACAACGCGCCAGCGCCGCCTGCTCCTTCGGGAAATAGCGGACCGCGCCGGTGCCGACGCAGAGCGCCAGCAGGTCATAGGTCCAGCGCTGGAGCGTGCCGAGCACGGCCGGCACCGGCAGCTTCTGAAGCTGCTCGGCGGCGGCCAGCGCGTCGAACGCGGCGCCCGCGCCCAGTTGCGAGACCAGCCAGCGCTGCATCGGCTGCTCCTCGGCTTCGGCGGCATGGAGCGCCGTCAGCGGCGATCCACCAGCCAGCGCCAGTTGCGCCTCGGCATCGGCCACGCCCTGGCTGCGCAGCCAGTCCAGCGCAGCGGCGGCCGTGGGGCGCTCCACGGAAAACTGGCGGCAGCGGGACAGGATGGTCGGCAGCACGCGGTCCAGCCGGTCGGTCACCAGCAGGAAAACCGTGGACGGCGGCGGCTCTTCAAGCGTCTTCAGCAGCGCGTTCGCGCCTTCGGTCTGCAGGGCATCGAGCGGATAGACCACCACCACGCGCAGCCCGGCGCGGTGCGTGCCCACGCCCACGGCCTCGATCAGCGCGCGCACCTGCTCCATGCGGATGATCTTGCTTGGCGCCTTCTTCTTGGCGCCGCCCTCGGCCTCGCCATCCGCCTCGCCGCTCGCATCGAGCGCCTCGGGGCGGACCACCGTGAAATCGGGATGGTTGCCCTGGCTGAACCAGTGGCAGGCCCCGCAGGTATTGCACGGCTGGCCATCGGCAAGAGCCGACTCGCACAGCAGGCCCTGGGCGAAATGCAGCGCCAGGTCCCGCTTGCCAATGCCTTGCTGGCCATGCAGCAGCATCGCGTGCGGCAGCCGGGGGCGCAGCGCAGCCAGTCGTTGCCAGTCTTCTCGTTGCCAGGGATAAAGCATGCCGATTCAGTCAGTTAGCAGGGATCGCTCATGTATTGTCGGAGGGTGGCCAGCGGACATCATCGCCGCCATATAGGCCATCCAGATCAAAGGCTTGCGATGATTTCCTCGAGCGTTACGCGAATCTCGTCGATCGAGCGCGTGGCGTCAATGACCCGGAAGCGCGCCGGGGCTGCCGCCGCACGGCGCAGGTACTCGTCACGCGTGCGCTGGAAGAAGGCGCGCGATTCGGCCTCGAACTTGTCCGGGGAACGCGCGCCGGCCAGCCGCGCACTGGCGGTCTCCAGCGGGACGTCGAACAACAGGGTCAGGTCGGGTTGCAGGCCGCCCTGCACCCAGGTTTCGAGCACTTCCAGCCGCCCAGTGGGCAGGCCTCGCCCGCCGCCCTGATAGGCGAACGTGGCGTCGGTGAATCGGTCCGAGATCACCCAGTCGCCTCGAGACAGGGCTGGCTCGATGACTTCGGCGATGTGCTCGCGGCGCGCCGCGAACATCAGCAGCGCCTCGGTTTCCAGGTGCATCGGCCGGTGCAGCAGCAGCTGGCGCAGGTCCTCGCCCAGCGGCGTGCCGCCCGGCTCGCGCGTGGTCACCACGCTGCCCGTATCGGCACGTGCGCGCAGGCGTTCGGCCACCCAGTCGATATGGGTGCTCTTGCCGGCGCCGTCGATGCCTTCGAAGGTAATGAATTTTCCGCGCATGAAAGGCTTATTTGCCGCGCTGGTATTTATCTACCGCGCGATTGTGTTCGGGAAGCGAATTGGAGAAATGGCTGCTGCCGTCGCCGCGCGCCACGAAGTACAGCGCATCGGACGGCGCCGGCGTCGTGGCCGCGGCCAGCGAGGCGATGCCCGGCAGCGCGATCGGCGTGGGCGGCAGGCCGGTGCGGGTGTACGTATTGTACGGGGTGTCCGTCTGCAGGTCCTTCTTGCGCAGGTTGCCGTCGAACGACTCGCCCACGCCATAGATCACGGTCGGATCGGTCTGCAGCATCATGTTCTTCCGCAGCCGGTTGATGAACACGGCGGCAATCATCGGCCGCTCCACGGCCTGCCCGGTCTCCTTCTCCACGATGGAGGCCATGACCAGCGCCTCGTACGGCGTCTTGTACGGGAGGTCCGGCGCGCGGGCGTTCCAGGCTTCGTTCAGGCGCTTCTGCATGGCGCGGTAAGCGTGGCGATACAGCTCGACATCGCTGCTGCCGCGCGCGAACAGGTAGGTATCGGGGAAAAACAGCCCCTCGGGTGACGGTTCCGTCGCACCGATGGCCTTCATCAGGTCTGCATCGGACATGCCCGCCGTGTCGTGCTTGAGTGCCGGGTTGGCATCGACCGCCGCCCGCATCTTGCGAAATTCCCAGCCTTCGATCACGGTAACTACATAGTGCGTGACCTCGCCCTTCACCATCTTCTCGATGATGTCGAGCGGCGTGATACCGGTCTCGAACTGGTAGCCGCCGGCCTTGAGGTCGGCGCCGTGGCCGGTGATGCGGGCCAGCAACTGGAACAGGCGCGGGTCCATCGACACGCCGCCGCGCTGGATCTGGCGGCCGACGCTGGCAACGCCCGAACTGGGCTTGATGATGACCTCGACGGGCGAGGCGGACAGGCCGACCGGCTGGTGCGCCCACCAAGCGAAGCCGCCGGCGGCTGCCAGGGCAAAGACCAGCAGGACCCCGATCAGACGCAGAACAATACGTTTCATGGAGGATTGGTGAATTTTGGCGACGCCAGGGTGATGCCAACGCCATGCCCCCAACGGCGGGTCGGGATCGGCAGGGCGGCGGGCCGGAATGGCGACAGCCCCATATAATACCGGGAGCCCCGCGCCGCCACGAGCCCGCATCGTCACGTTGCCGATTTGCCCTGGCGGCAAGCGTCCCTATATAGAGGAGGCGGCGGMACCCCATTCGGCGTGCCGCCGCCTCCCGTCACCTGTTCGCCAACMGGCCTGATTGCATGTCCAACGCAACTCCCACCCTGGCTTCGAGCCTTGAATCGCTGCGCCGCACCGGCGTAATCGCCACGCCTGCTGGCGTCGGGCTGATCCGCGTGGCCGGCGACGACGCCGCCGCGTTCCTGCACACCCAACTGACCAACGCCGTCGAGGATCTGTCCCCGGACACGGCGCGGCTGGCCGGCTACTGCTCGCCCAAGGGTCGCCTGCAAGCCAGCTTCCTGATGTGGCGCGATGCCGACGGCATCGTCCTGCAGATCTCGGCCGACATCCAGCCGGCCATCCAGAAGCGCCTGAGCATGTTCGTGCTGCGTGCCAAGGCCAAGCTGTCCGATCTTTCCGCCACGCATGGCGTGCTCGGCGTGGCCGGMCCGGCTGCCGCCGGCGCGCTCGCCGTGGCGGGCCTGCCCGCGCCGCAGGGTCCGCTCCAGGCAGCGAGTGCCGAAGGCGTCACCGTGATTCGTCTGACCGATGCCGATGGCGCCCCCCGCTGGCAGATCGTGGCCCCGGCGGAGCGCATCGCCGCCCTGCAGCAGACGCTGTCCGGCAACCTCGACGCCGCCGCGCCGGCCTTCTGGGACTGGCTCGACGTGCTCTCCGGCGTGCCGCGCATCAGCACGCCGACGCAGGAGCAGTTCGTGCCGCAGATGATCAATTTCGAGCTGATTGGCGGCGTGAACTTCCGCAAGGGCTGCTATCCGGGCCAGGAAGTCGTGGCGCGCAGCCAGTATCGTGGCACGCTCAAGCGGCGCATGTGGCGCCTGCATGGCGATGGCGAGGTACCGGCCGCCGCCGCCGAGATCTTCCGCCCGGAAGACCCGGAACAGCCGTGCGGGATGATCGTCAACGCGGCGCCGTCGCCTGAGGGCGGCTGGGATGCGCTGGCGGAACTGAAGATCGAGGCGGCCACGGGCGCGCTGCGGCTCGGCGCTGCTGACGGCCCGGCCGTGGCCACGCGTGCGCTGCCGTACGAAGTGCCGCTGCCGAATGCGGCCGAAGCGGCCGGCTGAATCTCCCCGGAGCGCCGACATGAGCGATCATCTGTACGTCTATTTCAATGTACCGGACGAGCGGGCCGTCGAGGCCCTGCCCCACTGGCACCGCTGGATGGAAACGGTGGCMGAAGCCACCGGGATTGGTGGTACGCTCATGCGCAGGCCCGAGACCCGCGCCGGCCTGCAAACCTGGATGGAATGCTATGCCGATGTGCCGCCCGCCTTCGACGCCACGCTCACGGGCCTGTGGCACCAGAGCGGGTTGTCGCAATGGGTCAGCGGCGAGCGGATGGCGGAACGGTTCGTGGATCTCGATGTCTTGTAGTTGTCTTGCAGTGTGCCGCATGAAGACATCGACTGATCAAGTTGTAAAGGAAGTGCTATGTGCCTGATTCTGGTGGCCTGGCAATCGCACCCGGACTATGCCCTGGTGGTTGCCGGCAACCGCGACGAGTTCTATGCCCGCCCGGCGGCGGCCGCGCACTGGTGGCAGGATGCCCCCCACGTGCTGGGCGGTCGCGACCTCGCGGAAGTGATTGGCGAACCCGGTACGTGGATGGGCATTGCGGGCGCTGACGCCCAGCATGCCGGCCACGCCCACCCGGGCGCGCGCTTTGCCGCGCTGACCAATTACCGCGCGCCGTCCGAGAAGCGCACCGATGCGCGCTCGCGCGGCGAACTGGTGTCGCAGTTTTTGCGCGGCAACCAGAGCGCCGACGAATACCTGCATGCGCTGGCCGGCGACCACGGCGCCTACAACGGCTTCAACCTGCTCGCGAGCGATCTGCACGACCTCTGGTGGTACAGCAACCGTTCGCCGTCGCGCCAGCCGCAACGGCTCAAGCCGGGGCTCTACGGCTTGTCCAACGCGCTGCTCGATACGCCGTGGCCCAAGGTGCGCAGCCGCGTGGGCGCGATGTGCGAAGTGTTGGCAGCGGATAGCGGCCAGCCTACCGCCAGCGCGGAACCGTACCTGCAACTGCTGGCTGACGACCGTCAGGCGCCCGACTGGGAACTGCCGCGCACGGGCGTGGCGCCGGAATGGGAAAAGCTGCTGTCGTCGTCGTTCATCCGCTCGCCGAGCTACGGCACGCGCGCCAGCACGCTGCTCCGCGTGCGGCACGATGGCCGTTTCGACTTCAGCGAGCGCAGCTTCGATGCGAATGGTCCGACCGGCGAGGTGATGTATCGCGGCCGGCTCAACGTGGCGCGCGACCCGGGCACCGTGCCGGCGCCCCGGTAATCACTGTTAAATCTGCTTCCGCATCTCCACGTGCGGGATGCCGGCTTCCTCGAATTCCTCACCCACCTGCTCGAACCCCACGCGCGCGTAGAACGGCGCCGCGTGGGTCTGCGCGTTGAGGATCAGTTCGGGATAACCGAGTTCAGCGGCCTTGGACATCAGCGCGTCCAGCACCTTCGCACCCATGCCGGTGCCGCGCGCCACCTTCAGCACGGCCATCCGGCCGATGTGGCCGTCCGGCAGCAGCCGGCCCGTGGCCACGGGCGTGCCATCGGCGGCGAATGCCAGCGCGTGCCAGCTCGGCTCGTCCATGTCGTCCCATTCCAGTTCCACCGGCACACCCTGCTCCTCGACAAAAACGCTGTAGCGGATGGCGCGGGCGCGCTCGAGGGCTTCGACCCAGGCGCAAACGATGACGGTCTCGGACATGATTCGATCCAGCTTGGAAGTMTGTAGAAAGGCGCAATGATACGCTGCGCAACGGGCGAATCGTAACGCAATGCACCAAACATCCTAGGGTTTCCCCGGTCGGCAGGCGCGCCGAAAATTTGTATGATGACCTGACTACCTGATCACTACCCTCCCTCGCCGTGCCCGTCTTCCAGAAAATTCCCGCCCGCGCCCTGACCGACAGCGTTGCCGAACAACTGCTCGAGAAGATCGAAGGTGGCGCCTTCCCGCGCGGCGCCAAGTTGCCGACAGAGGCCGTGCTGTCCGAGGAATTCGGCGTCAGCCGCACCGTGGTCCGCGAGGCGATTGCCCGGCTGAAGTACGAGGGGCTGGTGGAATCGCGCCAGGGAAGCGGCGTATTCGTCACCGATCAGGCGGGCATCCGGCCGCTGCGCATCGACTACACCGATACCGGCACGCTCGAATCGGTGCTCCAGATCGTGGAACTGCGCCGTTCGATCRAAGCCGAGGTAGCCGCGCAGGCCGCGCGCCGCCGCACCGATACGGCCATGACCAATATCGACGCCGCGCTGGCGCACCTCGATGCCACCGTGGCCGAAGGCGGCGATGGCGTGCAGGCGGACGTGGCCTTCCACCGTGCCATTGCCGAAGCCACCGGCAACCCCTATTTCCTCAAGACGCTGGCCTTCCTGAGCCAGTACCTCGAAACCGCCACGCGGGTGACCCGCACCAACGAAGCCCGCCGCGAGGACTTCTCGCGCCAGGTGCGCGAGGAACACCAGACCATCGTCGCGGCCATCCGCGCCGGCGATGCCGATGCCGCGCGCAACGCCGCGCAGACCCACATGTACAACGCCGCGCGCCGCCTCGCCCAACTGGGCGAGGACACGCCGGCCGAACGCGACGGCCTCCGCTCGCACTGAAACACTTCCGTAGGAGATTCAATATGTCCCGCAATGTCGGCGTCATCGGTTTGGGCGCAATGGGCAATGGTGTCGCGCAGTCGCTGCTGCGTGCCGGTTTCAAGGTCCACGCCTGCGACCTGCGCCCCGAGGTGCTGCAACGCTTTGCCGATGCCGGCGGTGTGCCGTGCGCCAATCCGGCCGAACTCGGCGAACGTTGCGACGTGGTCATCACGCTGGTGGTGAACGCCGCGCAAACGGAAGCGGTGCTGTTCGGTGACAACGGGGCCGTGCCGGCCATGTCCGCCGGCAAGCTGGTCATCGCCAGCGCCACCGTGCCGCCCGTCTTCGCCGAGACGCTGGGCAAGCGGCTGGCCGAGCGCGGCCTGCTGCTGCTGGACGCACCGGTCTCCGGTGGCGCAGCCCGCGCCGCCAGCGGCGAAATGACCATGATGACCTCCGGCCCCGCCGAGGCCTACGCGCTGGCCGAGGACGTGCTGGCCGCGATGGCGGGCAAGGTCTACCGCCTGGGCGACGCGCACGGTGCCGGCTCCAAGGTCAAGATCATCAACCAGCTGCTGGCCGGCGTGCATATCGCTGCCGCCGCCGAGGCCATGGCGCTGGGCCTGCGCGAGGGCGTGGACCCGGACGCGCTCTACGACGTCATCACGCACAGCGCCGGCAACTCGTGGATGTTCGAGAACCGCGTGCCGMACATCCTCTCCGGCGACTACACCCCGCTGTCCGCCGTTGACATCTTCGTCAAGGATCTGGGGATGGTGCTCGACACCGCGCGCACCAGCAAATTCCCGCTGCCGCTGTCCGCCGCCGCACACCAGATGTTCATGATGGCCTCCACCGCCGGCCACGGCGGCGAGGACGACTCGGCCGTGATCAAGATCTTCCCCGGCATCGAACTGCCGGCGGCCAAGGCCAAGTAAGGGGGCGCGATGATGACTGCATCGACCCCATCGACCCACACGCCCCTGCTCGGCTGCATTGCTGACGACTTCACCGGCGCCACCGACCTCGCCAACACGCTGGTTCGCAATGGCATGCGCACCGTGCAGACGATTGGCGTGCCAGCAGCCGGCACGGCCGATGACGCCGTGCAGGCGGACGCCATCGTCGTGGCGCTGAAGTCCCGCACCATCCCGGCCGCCGACGCCGTCGCGCAATCGCTGGCCGCGCTGGCCTGGCTGCGCGCCCAGGGCTGCCGCCAGTTCGTGTTCAAGTACTGCTCAACCTTCGATTCGACGGACGCCGGCAACATCGGCCCCGTGGCCGAGGCGCTGCTCGAGGCGCTGGGCAGCGACTTCACCATCGCCTGCCCGGCCTTCCCCGAGAACGGCCGCACCATCTTCCGCGGTCACCTGTTCGTGGCCGATACGCTGCTGAGCGAGTCCGGCATGGAACACCATCCGCTCACGCCGATGACCGACGCCAACCTGGTGCGCGTGCTGCAACGCCAGAGCCAGAGCAAGGTCGGCCTGCTGCGCTACGACAGCGTGGCGCGCGGTGCCGACGAGACCCGCACGCGCATCGGCGCCCTGCGTGCCGAAGGCGCGCGGCTGGCGATTGCCGATGCGATCTCCGACGCCGACCTGTTCACGCTCGGCCAGGCCTGCGCCGACCTGCCGCTGATCACCGGCGGCTCCGGTATCGCCCTGGGCTTGCCCGAGAACTTCCGCCGTGCCGGCCTGCTGCCGCAACGCGTGGATGCCGCCGAGGTGCCGTCCGTCGATGGCCACGGTGTGGTGCTGGCTGGCAGCGCGTCGCGCGCCACCAATGGGCAGGTAGCGCACTGGATCGCCCAGAAGCGCCCCGCCCTGCGCATCGACCCCCTCCGGCTGGCCCGTGGCGAGCCGGTGGTGGACGAGGCGCTGGCCTTTGCCGCCGATCGCGCTGAACCCGTGCTGATCTACGCCACCGCCACCCCGGATCAGGTCAAGGCCGTGCAGGCCGAACTGGGCGTGGAGCGCGCCGGCCATCTGGTGGAGGCCGCGCTGGCTGGCATCGCCGCCGCGCTCAAGGCCTCGGGCACGCGCCGCTTCGTGGTGGCCGGCGGCGAGACCTCCGGCGCCGTGGTCCAGTCGCTCGCCGTGCAGGCGCTGCGTATCGGCACGCAGATCGCGCCGGGCGTGCCCGCCACGGTCACGCTGGACGCCACGCCACTCGCGCTGGCCCTGAAATCGGGCAACTTCGGCGGCGAGAATTTCTTCGACGAGGCGCTGCGCGCGCTGGGAGCGGCGCAATGAGCGGCAAGACGGAATCCGCGCTGCGCGAGGAGATCTGCCGCGTCGGCGTCAGCCTCTACCAGCGCGGCTACACGGTCGGCACGGCGGGCAATATCAGCGCCCGGCTCGATGACGGCTGGCTGATCACGCCGACCGACGCCTGCCTCGGCACGCTCGACCCGGCCGCCGTGGCCAAGGTCGGCCTGGACGGCAGTTGGGTGTCCGGCGACAAGCCGTCCAAGACGCTGACGCTGCACCGCGCCGTCTACGACAACAATCCGAACGTGCATGGCGTGGTCCATACCCACTCCACGCACCTGGTGGCGCTGACGCTGGCTGGCGTCTGGCAGCCCGACGATGTCCTGCCCCCTCTCACGCCGTACCACGTGATGAAGGTGGGTCATATACCGCTGATTCCCTACCACCGTCCCGGCGACCCAGCCGTGGCCGCGCGCGTGGCCACGCTGGCCAACGACGTGCGCGGCGTGCTGCTGGCGCGCCTCGGGCCGGTGGTGTGGGAAGACAGTGTCTCGCGCGCGGCGTACGCGCTGGAAGAACTGGAGGAGACCGCCAAGTTATGGATGATGCTCAAGGACCAGGCCGGCTTTGCCGACCGCGCCAGCCTCGATGAGGCTGCGTTGACCGAACTGCGCGACGCCTTCAAGGCGCGCTGGTAGCCCGGGCAGGCCCGACGTCGATCAGTAGAACGCCCCCCTAGGACAAAACGCGACGATTTTCGCGACGCGAGCTGCGTGGTGCCCCCGGCCCCGCGCGGGATGCGTGCGCGCCAACGATTGCCGGCCGTCATCCGACGGCCATGAAATTGGAGACCTCAAACGTGAATACTTCCCACACGGCGGCCGGCGCGGCTGCCATTCCCGCCAGCGGCCGGCTCGACGCCGACGCCGTCATCGAGAAACGCGCCTACAAGAAGGTGTTCTGGCGCATCATGCCGTTCCTGATGCTCTGCTACGTGATCGCCTACCTCGATCGCGTGAACGTGGGCTTCGCCAAGCTGCAGATGGCCCAGGACCTGCAATTCTCGGAAACCGTGTTCGGCCTCGGCGCCGGGCTGTTCTTCATCGGCTACTTCCTGTTCGAGGTGCCCAGCAACCTGCTGATGCACCGCATCGGCGCGCGCATCTGGATCGCGCGGATCATGATCACGTGGGGCATCATCTCAGCGCTCTTCGTGTTCGTGAAGACGCCGACCACGTTCTACATCATGCGCTTCCTGCTCGGTCTGGCTGAAGCGGGCTTCTATCCCGGCGTGATCCTGTACCTCACCTACTGGTTCCCGGCCGACCGCCGCGCCAAGATGATCGCGCTGTTCATGTCGGGCATTCCGGTGGCCGGCATGTTCGGCAACCCGCTCTCGGGCTGGATCATGGACGCCTTCCACGACACGCACGGCTGGGCCGGCTGGCAGTGGATGTTCTTCATCGAGGCCCTGCCGGCATTCCTGATCGGTGTCGTCACGGTCTTCGTGCTGCGCGACGGCATCGACAAGGCCCCGTGGCTCGACGCCGATGAAAAGCGCGTGCTCAAGCGCAATATCGAGGAAGACGAGCGCAACGCCAGCGCCGCCGCCACGGCCAACGGCCAGCGCGGCGTGCATTCGCTGGGCGCCGTGTTCAGCGACCGCCGCGTGTGGTGGATGTGCCTGATCTACTTCTGCTTCGTGACCGGCCAGTACGCGCTGACGTTCTGGATGCCGACCCTGGTCAAGGCCAGCGGCGTAAGCGGCAACCTGAAGATCGGCCTGCTCTCGGCGATTCCGTTCGTCTGCGCCATCGTCGTCATGAACATCCTCGGCCACAGCGCCGACGCCCGTCGCGAACGCCGCTGGCACCTGATCGTGCCGGCCCTGATGGGCGCCGTGGGCTTTGCCATCGCGGCCTCGTTCACCGACAATACCGTGGTAGCCATCGCCGCGCTGTCCCTGGCGGCCGCCGGGGTGCTGACCTGCGCACCGCTGTTCTGGTCGCTGCCGACCGCGTTCCTGTCGGGCATCGCCGCCGCATCGGGCATCGCCGTGGTCAACTCGGTGGGCAACCTCGCCGGCTTTGTCTCGCCGTACATGGTGGGCACGCTGAAGGATCTGACCCACAGCACGCAGCTGCCGATGTATGTGCTGTCCGGCATCCTGGTGGTGGGCGCGCTGCTGGTGTGGCTGACGCCCGCTAAGATGGTCAACCGCTGATTCCATTCCTCCTAGGAGACCGCCATGCCGCGCTTTGCCGCGAACCTCTCGATGATGTACACCGAGCACGATTTTCTGGACCGGTTCGCCGCCGCGGCGGCGGACGGTTTCCAGGCGGTGGAATACCTGTTCCCGTACGATCATCCGGCCGCCGAGATCCGCAAGCGGCTCGATGACAACGGGCTGACCCAGGCACTGTTCAATGCGCCGCCGGGCGACTGGGGCGCGGGCGAGCGCGGCATCGCCGCCCTGCCCGGCCGCGAAACCGAGTTCCGCACCGCGTTCGCGCGGGCGCTCGAGTACGCCGGCGTGATCGGCAACGACCGCGTCCACGTGATGGCCGGCCTGGTGCCGGCCGATGCGGACCGCGCGAAGGCGCGTGCCACGTATCTCGAGAACCTGGCCTATGCCGCCGCCTCGGCCGCCGCGCAGGGCGTGACGGTGCTGATCGAGCCGATCAACACGCGCGACATGCCGGGCTACTTCCTGAAGCGCCAGGACGACGGCCAGGCCATCTGCCAGCAGGTGGGCGCCGCCAACCTGAAGGTGCAGTTCGACTGCTACCACTGCCAGATCGTCGAGGGCGACCTCGCGGTCAAGCTCAAGCGCGACTTCGCGGGCATCGGCCATATCCAGATCGCCGGCGTGCCGGACCGCCACGAGCCGGATCTGGGCGAACTGAACTATCCCTACCTGTTCAACGTGATCGACGAACTCGGCTACGACGGCTGGATCGGCTGCGAGTACCGCCCGCGCGCGGGCACCTCGGCGGGTCTCGGCTGGCTGAAGCCGTACATCAATCGCTGAACTGAACGTCTACACGACTGAGCTGCAACCATGAATGTACTGATTACCGGCGGCGCCGGCTTCCTCGGCCTGCAACTGGCCCGCCTGCTGCTCAAGCGCGGCAGCCTGAACCTCGACGGCAAGGCCGTCACGATCGACCGCCTGACGCTGCTGGACGTCGTGGCGCCGCAGATCGACGATGCGCGCGTGCGMGTGGTCACCGGCGACCTCTCCGACCCGGCCGTGCTGGCCCGCGCGATGGATGCCGATACCGGCGCCGTGTTCCACCTGGCCGCCGTGGTCAGCGGGCAAGCCGAGGCCGATTTCGACCTTGGCATGCGCGTGAATCTCGATGCCTCGCGCGCGCTGCTCGAAACCTGCCGCCAGCTGGGCCACCGCCCGCGCGTGGTGTTCACGAGTTCGGTGGCCGTCTATGGCGGCAAGCTGCCGGCCGTGGTGCAGGACGACACCGCGCTGAACCCGCAGTCGTCGTACGGCGCGCAGAAGGCCATCGGCGAACTGCTGCTGTCCGACTACAGCCGACGCGGCTTCGTCGATGGCCGCGTACTGCGCCTGCCGACCATCAGCGTCCGCCCGGGCAAGCCCAACGCGGCGGCGTCGTCGTTCGCCAGCGGCATCATCCGCGAACCGCTGGCCGGCGAGGCCGCCAACTGCCCGGTGGCCCCCGAGACGTCGCTGTGGCTGCTCTCGCCGCGCGGCGCCATCACGGCGCTGGTCAACGGCCTGGAACTGGACGGCGCGCGCTTCGGCAACCGCCGCGTGGTGAACCTGCCGGGCCTGTCGGTAACCGCCAAGCAAATGGTCGAGGCGCTCCGGCGCGTGGCCGGCGACACCGTGGCCGACCGCGTCACCTGGCAGCGCGAAGAACGCATCGAGAACATCGTCGGCACTTGGCCGGCGGCATGGGACGCCACCCGCGCCGTCGAACTGGGCTTCCAGAGCGACGCGAGCTTCGATGACGTGATCCGCGGCTATATGGAGGATGCGGGAATCGGGGGCTAAACCGTCCGACTGCGGTTCGATTGCGGAGGTTTTCGTCCCCGAAAGCCTCCGCCCTACCGCTCCGGCTTCACCACCTCGTACGCCTCGATCGTCTCCCTGACCTGCCCGGGGATCGGGGCCGATTTCTGCGTGGCCGGGTCAGCGCAGACGTAGATCACCTCCCCGGTGATCAGGTGTTCGTCGCCGCGATACATTTCCACGCGGAACAGCATGCTCGAGCGGCCCAGGCGGGCCATGCGGCCGCGGATCTCCAGCATGTCGTCGAACCGCGCCGAGGCGTGGTATTCCAGGGTCGACTTCACCACGAAGATGTCCACGCCGTGCGCGTGGAGGACGTCTTCGGGATAGCGGATGCCCACCGCGCGCCAGTACTCGGTCACGCAGATATCGCAATACGTCAGGTAGTGCGCGTTGAAGACGATGGACTGCGGGTCCACCTCGGCCCAGCGCACGCGCAGCGGCACGCTGTGGCGGAAATCCTCTTTCGCCATGTTTCGTATTCCCCAAGCCAATACGGGCGCCTCGAGGGGCGCCCGCATGTCATCGTCATTCAGCGAATTACTGTGCCTTGGCCAGGCCCAGCTTCTCGATGATGGCCTTTTCCTTCTTGACCGTCTCGGCGGCGAAAGCCGCGTACTGCTCGCTGCTCATGTAGTACGGCTCCATGTCGAACTTGGCGAGCGACTCGCGGTAGTTCGGCATTTCCATCGCCTTCTTGAACGCGTCATGCAGTTTCTGCACGATCTTCGGGTCCGTGCCCTTCGGCACCACCAGCCCGAACGGCGACGTCTGGACGATGCCCATGCCGAGTTCCTTTAGCGTCGGCACGTTCGGGAAGCGCGCCGAGCGCTTCTCGCCCCAGGTGGACAGCAGGCGCAGCTTGCCCTGCTCCACATACTGCGCCCACGCCGGCGTGTCCGCCACCGACATCACGTGGCCGCCCAGCAGGGCCTGCATCGATTCCGAGTTGCCTTTGTAAGGAATATGCGAGAACTGCACGCCCTGGCGCATGGCCAGTTCTTCCATGGTCAGGTGCAGCGTGGTCATCGAGCCTGGCGAGCCGTAGGTCAGCTTGCCCGGATTGGCCTTGGCGTAGGCCACGTACTCCTGCATCGTCTTGATCGGCGAATCGGCCGGCACCACCAGACCGAACGAATACCCGGCCAGGTTGATGACGTACGACAGATCCTTCACCGGATCCCAGTTGATCTTGGTGGTGTACGGCAGGCGGTAGACCGGCATGGCGACCTGGGCCAGCGTGTAGCCGTCAGGCGCCGTGGATTGCATCAACTGGGCCGGCAGCACGCCGCCGGCACCCGGCTTGTTCTCGACGATCACGGGCTGGCCGAGGATCTTCGAGGCGTTGTCGGCCAGCACACGGAACGGGATGTCGGTGGAACCGCCCGCCGTGTAGCCGATGATCAGGCGGATCGGCCGGGTTGGGAATTTTTCCGCCTGCGCGTGGGCCGGCAGGGCTGCGAAACCGATCGCGGCCGTGGCGGCGAGCATGCCCGCACGGGCGATGAAATGGCGGCGTTGCATAAGTCAATGTCTCCTTCTTCTGCTGCAGTTCTGCAATATTGCGACTTCAGGTCTTGAATGCTTGACGGAGCGCGCCGTTGGCGTCGGCGTGCGCCTGTAGTACAGCCGGCACGAAGCGGCCGAGCTTGAAAAAATCGTGAATCATCGACGGATAGTCGACCAGCGTGGCCGGCACGCCCGCCGCCTGGAGCTTGGCGGCGTAGGCCACGCCCTCGTCATGCAAGGGGTCGTAGCCGGCCACGGCGATCCAGGCCGGGCATACCCCGCGCACATCGGCGCCGGTACCGCCCCCGTCCAGCGGCGCGAAGCGCCAGTCGTCACGGTCGGCGTCCTGGCCCAGATAGTGCGAAAAGAACCACTGGATCATGTCGCCAGTGAGCAGGTAGCCCTCGGCCAGTGCGCGGTGCGAGGGTGTGTCCTGCCGCGCGCTCGTGCCTGGATAGATCAGCAGTTGCAGCACCGGCGCCAGGCCGGCGTTGCGGGCCGCCACGGCGCTGGCTGCGGCCAGCGTGCCGCCGGCGCTGTCGCCGCCGAGCGCGATCCGGGCCGGGTCGGCGCCCAGCCGCTCGGCTTCGGCGACGACCCAGTGCAGCGCGTCGAACGCATCGTTGGCGGCCGTCGGGAATTTCCAGTCCGGCCCGAGCCGGTAGTCCACCGACAACACCAGGCATTCCGCGCCCATGCAGAACGTGCGGCACAGCGCATCGTGCGAATTGACACTCCCCACTGTAAACCCGCCGCCGTGGAAATACACCAGCAAGGGCAGCGGATCGGCCCAGCTTGCCTCGCGCGGTGCATAGAGCCGCACCGGAATCTGATGGCCGTCGCGCGCCGGGATGGCGAAGTTCTCCACGTCATGGACGGGCGGCGGCGAAATATCGAGGATCGGGGCGCTTTTCTCGTACGCAATCTTGGCGTCCGCCACGTCCAGCGCGTGGATCGGCGGGCGCTTGGCGCGCGCGATCAGGTCCAGCAACTGCGCAACTTGCGGGTCGAGCGGCTGGGAGGACTTGCCAGGAGGAACACCGGACGCGGAATCGGTCGGCAAAGGCTTGGCGGACATGGACTGACCCGAGGAAGCTGTCTCTGAATATTGTCGAGGTTCGAATAGTGAACGATCGTTCGTTTTCCGTATCATGCCAGCGTTTTGCGGTTGCAGCATGACGAAATCATTCCGGCGATGTGTTTTGGCGACGCTTTTGCGCGATCATCGACCACATCAGCGGCTATGCTGAGAGCGTATTCCATCGGGAGACACCATGACAGGCGAGCACTTGCAGGTTGTACACGGGGATATTACGCGGCTGGAGGTCGATGCCATCGTCAATGCCGCGAACAACGGCTTGTTGGGCGGCGGGGGTGTGGACGGCGCCATCCACGGCGCGGGCGGGCCGGCCATCATGAACGCGTGCCGGGCGATCCGCGATGCACAGGGCGGCTGCCCGACCGGCGAAGCGGTCATCACCACGGGCGGCCTGCTGCCGGCGCCCTATGTCATCCATGCGGTGGGGCCGGTCTGGAAAGGCGGGAGCCAGAACGAGGACGCGCTGCTGGCCAACGCCTACCGCAACAGCGTGCGGCTGGCCGGCGAGCAGGGCCTGCGCACCCTCGCCTTCCCGAACATCAGCACCGGCATCTACGGCTTTCCGCGCGAGCGCGCCGTGGACATCGCCATCCGCGCCGTGCGGGACGCCCTGCCCAAGGCGCCGAGCCTGGAGCAGGTGACCTTCGTCTGCTTCGATGACGAGAACTACCGCCTGTATCGCGAGCGGCTCACCTAGTCACCCTTCACCACCCTCCACGATCGATCACGGCAGCGCGCTGCGGATCAGCAGATTGATCCGCTCGGGCTGCTCGTGGATGATCCAGTGCGTGCCTTCCGGAATCCGCTCCAGGCGCAGGTCGGGGACGAAGTCCTCCAGCCCGTCCGCGAGCGTCTTCGGTAGCGCGCGGTCGTTCTCGCCCCAGATCACCAGCGTGGGCACGCGTACGACGAAGGCCGACGGATCGAGCCGCGAGATGTCCGGCGCGGCTTCGCCCGGCCCGGGCGGGTGCATCGGCGAGGCGCGGTAGTAGTTCACACCCCCCGTAAGCGGATGGCTCCCGGCATCGCCCGGCTGCGACCACGCCGCGTGGTACCGCGTGCGCGTCTCGCCGTTGAACCAGGCGGGCAGCCGGTCGGCATCGCCCGTCAGCATCTTCTCCAGCAGCGCGAATTCGTCAGCGGCCAGCGCCTGCTCGGACCCCGGCTTGCGCAGCCAGTTCATATAGCCCGATGCCTTTTGCTGCGCCGCATCGGCCGACAGCGCGCGCGCAAACACATAGGGATGGGGCGAGTTGATGATGATCAACTGCTCGACCAGATCCGGATGCTGGATGGCGAGGTTCCAGCAGATCGCCCCGCCCCAGTCGTGCGCCACCACCACGCAGCGCTGGTAGCCCAGCGCGCGCACGAACTGCACGAGATCCTCGACCAGATGCTTCGGTTTGTAGGCGTCCGGCTCGGCCGGCTTGCTGGACAGGTTGAACCCACGCAGGTCCGGCGCCACGGCGAAATGGGTCTGGCCGAACTGCGCCAACTGGTGCTCCCAGGCGTACCAGAACTCGGGAAAGCCATGCACGAACAGGATCAGCGGCCTGCCCTGCTCCCCGGCGCTCGCGTAATGGAGGCGGGTGCCGTTGGGCAGGTTGGCAAACTGCAGGTGCTGAATCACAGCGGGTGCGGTCATCGCGGTCTCCATCGCCACTCCTTTATGTTAGGGTGGCTCGGTTCAGCCGCGCAGCGCGGCGATCAGGCCGGCGCGCACTTCTTTCTTGTCGCCGAACGGATCGCCCGGATTGCGCTGGCCGACGATGTCCTCCATGCGTTGCCGCACCGTCTCCAGCGCCTGCGGGTGGGAGTAAATATAGAAGCTTTCGTCGCGGATGGCGTCGAAAGTGAGCTGCGCCACATCGGCCGCCGTCACCTTGCCCGAATGCACGGCCTTGTCCGACAACGCCTGCGACACCAGTTGCGAGCGCGTGGGCGGTGCCTCATTGGCCAGCCCGGCCGGCCGGTTGCGCTGCGACTGGCTGATGCCGGTCGGCACGAAGTACGGGCACAACACCGAGCAATGCACCTGCTCCGTGACCAGGCTCAGATCCTGGTAGAGCGATTCCGATAGCGACACCACCGCGTGCTTGGAGACGTTGTAGACCCCCATCGCCGGCGGGTTCAGCAGCCCCGCCATCGATGCCGTATTGACGATATGGCCCTGGTAGCCCGGATCCTTCGTCGCAGCGGCCAGCATCAGCGGGGTGAAGATCCGCACGCCGTGGATCACGCCGTAGAGGTTCACGCCGAGCACCCAGTCCCAGTCCTTCTGGGTGTTTTCCCAGAGCAGCCCGCCCGCGCCGACGCCGGCGTTGTTGAACAGCAGGTGGACTTCGCCGAACGCGGTCATCGCCGCGTCAGCCAGCGCCTGCATGTCTTCGGCGCGCGACACATCGGTGCGCAGGCCGATGACTTGCACGCCCTGCGCCTTGAATTCGGCGACGGTTGTGTCKAGTGCATCCTCCTGCACATCGGCCAGCACCAGCTTCATGCCCAGCGAGGCACCGATCCGGGCGAATTCCTTGCCGAAACCGGACGCGCCGCCGGTGATCACCGCCACCTTGCTCTCGAACTGCTTCATATCGTCTCCTCCGGCAGATGCCTTCTTATATAGGGATGTCAGGCGGCGGACTGCACGTGGTAGCCCTGCCGCGGGAAATGGACGTTGACGGCGCCGGCACGCGGGTCCTGCCGGCGGATGGTGACCACGTGGCCGGTCAGCGTCAGCAGCACGCCGGCGACGGGATCCTTCGCATAATCGGTGGGCGTGACCGTGACCGGGTCGCCCGCCGCCAGGCCGCTGCCGGGCAGGATGGTGGTGTCGTGCGGCAGCGGGTCGTGGTTCAGCGCGTCGGCGATGGCGGTCTCGGGCGGCACCACGCGCAGCTTGCCGTGGCCGTACGCCTGCATGCGCGCGAACCAGGTCTTGACCAGCGGGTAGCCGTCGAGGATCGCCGCCAGCGGCGTGGCGCGGCGGATGAACCAGAGGTTGTGGAACAGCGAGAAATCGGCAATCGACAATTCCGGGCCGGCCACATGCGGCACGCCGGCTGCGAACTGCTCCTGCAGGCGGCCCAGCGTGTCGTGGAGCATCGCGGCGGCCTCGGGCAGCGGCATGCGCAGCGCGTTGGTATCGCCGCGCATGGCCTTGCGGTCGGCGATGAACGCCTGCACCTGGCCCGGCGTCAGGTGCGCCAGCATCGCCTGCACGCCGGCTGGCTGCATCGTGTAGGTGACCGAGGCCGTGAACAGCGCGCTGTCGATCCACGCCGCCGCCAACCGCGCCGAGGCAGCCTGGATGGCCGGATAGAGCGGCGGCTGGGGGGCCAGCCGGTCCAGCACGTCGCAGATCAGCGCCGTATCGCAATAGATGTCCGCGCCAATCTGCATCACCGGGGTGCGGCGGTAGCCGCCGGTCAGCGCCAGCAGATCGGGCTTGGGCAGGATGGGCGGGATCTCCACCGCGTTCCAGGTCAAGCCCTTGGCGCCGAGCACGAGACGAATCTTCTCGGAAAACGGCGAGGTGGCGTACTGATGCAGGATGATGTCAGGCATGCGATGCGGGTCCGGTCAGGTCGGGTTGGATCGATTGGGGGCTTATTCCAGGAGGTCGGGCTGCTCGCGCACGATGCGCGCGTACAGCGGCTGGAACTGGAACCAGCCCGCCTGTGCGGTACCGACGATGGAGTATGCCTGCCGCGCCGCTGCCTCGCCAATCATCTTGAGCGGGGCGTTGGTGCGCGCCGACGCAGCCTCCGCCAGGAGCTGCACCTGGCACGAACGCTCCATCGTGATGAACCACCACGCGGCCTCGTCCACGGTCTTGCCGACGGTCAGCAGGCCGTGGTTCTGGAGGATGGCGGCCTTGTTGTCGCCCAGCGCGTTGGCAATGCGCTGGCCTTCGTCGAGTTCCACCACCACGCCGCCGAAGTCGTCATACAGCGCGTGGTCGTCGTAGAAGGCGCAGACGTCCTGGGTGAGCGGATCGAGCTTGCGGCCCAGCGTGGACCACGCGCGGCCATGGGTGCTGTGCGAGTGCGCCGCCGCCACGGCGTCCGGCCGGGTCCCGTGCACGCGCGAGTGGATGGCGAACGCCGCCGCGTTGACCGGGTAGTCGCCCTCCACCACGTTGCCGTGGTGGTCGCAGCGGATCAGGTTCGACACCGTCACCTGGCTGAAATGGACGCCGAACGGGTTGACCCAGAAGGTGTCCTCGAACTCGGGGTCGCGCGCGGTGATATGGCCAGCCACGCCTTCATCGAATCCGAATTTCGAGAACAGCCGGAACGCCGCCGCCAGCCGCTGCTTGCGGTGCAGCCGCTCCTGCGCCGGGGTGTCGAACTTGGGCGGGCGCGGCAGGTTGCGGTAGCGGGCCTTGACCTCCTCGGACAGGCCCTCGGCCATGTCGTCGGGGCGGGGTGCGGATTGCGGGGCGTTCATGGGGTGTCTCCCTCTATATGTATACGTTTAGCGTCAGATCAGCTTCACGAGCTGCTTGCCGAAGTTCTTGCCCTTCAGCAGGCCGATAAAGGCTTCCGGCGCGCTGGCCAGCCCTTCGGCAATGCTCTCGCGGAACTTGATCTTGCCTTGGGCGACGTAGGTGCCCAGTTCCTTGAGCGCCTGCGGCCAGACGTCCATGTGCTCGGAGACGATAAAGCCCTCGATGCGTGCACGCGATACAAGGATCGCCCGTGGATTGCGGATCGGCATGTCCTGGCCGTCGTAGCCGGCGATCAGGCCGCACACCGCCACGCGCGCGAAGGCGTTCAGGCGGGCCAGCACCACGTCGAGGATGTCGCCGCCCACGTTCTCGAAGTAACCGTCGATGCCGTCCGGGGTGACTTCCTTGACCATCGCATAGAGTTCCTTGGCGTCCTTGGCGGCCTTGTAGTCCACGCAGGCGTCGAAGCCGAGTTCCTTGACCACGTAGTCGCACTTGTCCTTGCCACCGGCCACGCCGATCACGCGGCAGCCGGCCAGCTTGGCCAACTGGCCCACCACGCTGCCCACCGCGCCGGACGCGGCGCTGACCACGATGGTCTCGCCCGCCTTCGGCGCGATGATCTTGTTCAGGCCGTACCAGGCGGTCACGCCGGGCATGCCCACCGAGCCGAGGTAGGCCGACAGCGGGATATGCGTGGTGTCGACCTTCTGGATGCCGCCGCCATCGGTCACGCCGTATTCCTGCCAGCCGAACATGCCGACGACCTTGTCGCCCACGTTCCACTTCGGATTCTTGCTCGCCGCCACCTCGCCCACGGTGCCGCCGATCATCACCTCGCCCAGCGGCTGCGGGTTGGCGTACGACTTGCCCTCGCTCATGCGGCCGCGCATGTACGGGTCCAGCGACAAATAGTGGTTGCGCACGAGCACCTGGCCATCGGCCAGTTCCGGCACGGGCGCCTGCTCCAGCCGGAAGTTGTCGGGCGTGACGGCGGCCTCGGGGCGCGATGCCAGGACGATGCGCTGATAGGTTTGCTTCGACATGATGGGTTCCTTCGCTCGGTCAGGAGATACGTTCGGAAAAATACGAGAAAACGCGGCGCGGCACTCAGCCGTCCGCGCCGGAGTCAGGCGAGCCGGGCTTGCGCTGGGGCGGCTTGCGCTTGATGTACTTGAAGGTGCCGGAGGCCTTGGAGACGATGGCGCCGGCCTCATCGACGATCTCGCCCTCGCAGAACACCATGGTCGAGGTGCGATGCACGGCCAGTCCGCGCGCGCGCAGCTTGCCGCGCCCCGGCGCCATAAAGCTGGTTTTCATCTCGATGGTGACCACGCCCCGGCCATCGGTGTCCATCGAACGGCCGGCGACGGCCATCGCCACGTCCAGCAGCGTCATCAGCACGCCGCCGTGGGCCATGTCCCAGCTGTTCTGGTGGCGTTCGCGCAGGTCGAGTTCGATCTCGCTGCGCCCGCCCTCCATGAAGTTGCAGCGCACGCCGAGGTCGGCCAGGAACGGGATCTTGAGGTTGAAGCCGTTGTCTTGTGTCATGGCTCAGATGGGGCTCAGGTTGCGCTCAGACCGCGCTCACGCCACCGTCGACGGCCAGGATCTGGCCGGTGATGTGCTTGCCCGCCGCCGTGGCGAACAGCAGCGCGGCGCCCTTGAGGTCTTCGTCGTCGCCCAGGCGGTGCAGCGGCACGCCGGCGCACATCGCCTCCACGCCCAGCCGCTCCAGCGAGCCCTTGGTCATCTTCGACGGGAAGAAGCCCGGCGCCAGCGCGTTGACGGTGATGTTGTGCTCGCCCCACTCGGCCGCCAGCGTGC
This sequence comes from Cupriavidus sp. 05T42, assembly GCF_056396345.1. Lineage (NCBI taxonomy): Bacteria > Pseudomonadati > Pseudomonadota > Betaproteobacteria > Burkholderiales > Burkholderiaceae > Cupriavidus > Cupriavidus sp. 05T42. Next base: position 201,029 of record NZ_JBFTLH010000009.1, on the reverse strand, counting down.
GCGTGAAGTTGACCACGGCGCCCTTGGAAGTGTTGTAGGCAATCGTCTCCATGCTGCCCGGCGGGTTGCCAGCCAGCCCGGCAATGGACGCCACGTTGATGACGCGGCCATGGCGGCGCGGGATCATCGACAGCTTGCCCACGCGCTGCGTCAGCAGGAACAGGCCGCGGATGTTCAGGTTCATCACCTTGTCCCACGCTTCCACGGGGTGGTCTTCGGCCGGGGCGCCCCAGGTGGCGCCGGCGTTGTTGACCAGGATGTCGATGTGGCCGAGCCGGGCCAGCGACTCATCGGCCAGCCGGGCGATTTCGTCATCACGCGCGCCATCGGCGGCGATCCAGTCGGCCTCGATGCCGCGCGACTGCAAATGCGCCTGCGCGGCCTGCAGCTCGTCGGCCTTGCGGGCGGACAGCACGATGCGCGCGCCCTGCTCGCCCAGCGCCTCGGCAATCTGCAGCCCGAGCCCGCGCGAGCCGCCGGTGATCAGCGCGGTCTGGCCCTTGAGGTCGAACAGTTGCTGGATGGTGTGCATGCTTGTCTCCTTGTTTTCTTGTGGATGCGGGCGCGCCGGGGGTCAGAACCAGGCGTCCTGCATGTCCAGCGTCGTACGGTCCAGCGTGGCCAGCAGGTCGAGCTGCGGGTACACCTTCGGCAGCTCGAAGCGGAAGAAGAACGCCGCCGCCGCCAGCTTGCCGCGATAGAAATCGGCGTCTTCGCCTTGTGCCTGCGGCAGCGCGGCTTGTGCCACCAGCGCCTGCTCCAGCCAGATCCACGCCACCACCACGTGGCCGAACGCCTCCAGATAGACCGAGGCATTGGCGAGCGTGACGTTGGAATCCCCAGCCGACCACAGCGTGGCGGTAACTTCCGCCAGCCGCTGCGACGCCTTCCCGAGCGCGGCGGCCTGCGCCGCCAGCGTCTTGTMGCCCGTGGCGACCGCACGCTCGCACGTGGCGCGCAGGCGCTCACCCACCAGCCGGAGCGCGGCGCCGTCCTGCATCACKACCTTGCGGCCCAGCAGGTCCAGCCCCTGAATGCCGTGGGTGCCTTCGTGAATCGGGTTCAGGCGGTTATCGCGATAGAACTGTTCGACGTTGTACTCGCGCGTGTAGCCGTAGCCGCCATGCACCTGGATGGCGAGGTTGTTCGCCTCCAGACACCATTGCGACGGCCAGCTCTTGGCGATCGGGGTCAGGATGTCGAGCAGCAGGGACAGTTCACGGTGCCGCTCGGCCTCGCCGGCAGCCTTGGCCGCGTGTTCCTCGTCCACCAGCCGCGCGCAGTACAGGTTCAGCGCCAGGCCGCCTTCGACATAGCTCTTCTGCGCCAGCAGCATGCGGCGGATGTCGGCATGCTCGACCAGCTTCACCTGCGGGCTCGCCGGGTCCTTGCCGCCCGGGCCGACCGGCCGGCCCTGCGGACGGTTGCGCGCGTAGTCCAGCGCATGGAGGTAGCCGGTGTAGCCCAGCGTCACCGCGCCCAGACCCACGCCGATGCGGGCCTCGTTCATCATGTGGAACATGCAGGCCAGGCCCTTGTGGGGCTCGCCCACGAGGTAGCCGATGGCGCCAGCCTTGCCGTCCGGGCGATATTTCATGCCTTCGCCGAAGTTCAGCAGGCAGTTGGTGGTGCCGCGATAGCCCATCTTGTGGTTCAGGCCGGCCAGCACCACGTCGTTATGCTCGCCGAGCGAGCCGTCGCCATTGACGAGGAACTTCGGCACGATGAACAGCGAGATGCCCTTGACGCCCGGGATCAGCTTGCCGTCCGGGCCGGGAATCTTGGCCAGCACGAGGTGGACGATGTTGTCCGACAACTCGTGCTCGCCGGCCGAGATCCACATCTTGTTCCCGCGCAGCCGGTATTGCTGGCCGAGCGGCGATTCGCCTTCGTAGTCGGCCCGCGTGGTGATGTCCGACAGCGACGAGCCCGCCTGCGGCTCCGACAGGCACATCGTGCCGAAGAAGCGGCCTTCGAGTTCGGGGCGAACAAAAGTGTCGATCTGCGCCGCCGTGCCGTGGGTGAGCAGCAGGTTGGCGTTGCCGATGGTCAGGAACGGATACGAACTCGTGCCGACGTTGGCCGCCTTGAAGTACGCGAACGCGGCCTTCTCGAGCGTGACCGGCAGCTGCATGCCGCCGTACTCGTAGTCCTGCCCGGCGGCCATCAGGCCGGCGTCGCAGAAGGCGCGCAGCGCGGTGCTGACTTCGGGAATGATGGTGACCGTCTCGCCATCGAAGTACGGCTCGTTGGCATCGCTCTTCTTGTTGTGCGGCGCGAACAGGTCCGTGGCGATCTTCTCGCAGGTGTCCAGCGCGGCGTCGAAGGTCTCGCGCGAGTGGTCGGCGTAACGGGGAATCTGGGTGAGGTCCTCCGCCTTGAGCCACTCATAGAGCACAAAATTKAGGTCACGGCGGGAAAGAATCAGCGACATGGAATGCGAGGCTCCGGGCTGAGGGGATGAGGGATGTTGCTCCCCTCTCCCGCTTGCGGGAGAGGGGTTGGGGGAGAGGGCGGGAATGTCTCGATGCGATAGCGCATGTTGAACCGCCTGCCCTCTCCCCCGCCMCTCTCCCAGAGGGAGAGGGGAGACAACCATCAAGCGGGAGAAGACTTACAGCACTTCGAAMAGCCCGGCAGCGCCCTGGCCGCCGCCGATGCACATCGTCACGACCACGTACTTCACGCCACGGCGCTTGCCTTCGATCAGCGCATGGCCGACCAGGCGGGCGCCGGAGACGCCGTACGGGTGGCCCACGGCGATGGCGCCGCCGTTCACGTTCAGGCGGTCCATCGGAATGCCGAGGGTGTCGGCGCAGTAGAGCACCTGCACCGCGAAGGCCTCGTTCAGCTCCCACAGGCCGATGTCGTCCACCTTCAAGCCGGCCTTCTTCAGCAGCTTGGGCACCGCGAACACCGGGCCGATGCCCATTTCGTCAGGCTCGCAGCCGGCCACGGCAAAGCCGCGGAACACGCCCAGCGGCTGCAGGCCGCGGGCGGCCGCCACGCTCGCGTTCATCACCACCACTGCCGAGGCGCCGTCGGAGAACTGCGAGGCATTGCCGGCCGTGACCACGCCGCCGGGCATGGCGGTGCGGATCTTCGACACGCCTTCCAGCGTGGTGTCGGCGCGGATGCCCTCGTCGGCGTCGATCGTCACTTCCTTGGTCATCAGCTGGCCGGTAGCCTTGTCGGCCACGCCTGCGAGGACCGTCATCGGCACGATCTCGTCCTTGAACTTGCCGGCTTCCAGCGCGGCGGCGGCACGTTGCTGGCTGCGCACGCCGTATTCGTCCTGGCGCTCCTTCGAGATGTTGTAGCGCTTGGCCACGTTCTCGGCGGTCTGGAGCATGCTCCAGTAGATTTCCGGCTTGTTCTTGTTGAGCCAGCTTTCCTGGATCATGTGGCGGTTCATCTCCTGCTGTACGCACGAGATGGACTCCACGCCGCCGGCCACGAAGATGTCGCCTTCATCGGCAATCACGCGCTGTGCGGCCATGGCGATGGTTTGCAGGCCGGACGAGCAGAAGCGGTTCACGGTGGCGCCGGGCACGGTCACCGGGCAGCCGGCGCGCAGAGCGATCTGGCGCGCGATGTTGGCACCGGTGGCGCCTTCCGGGTTGGCACAGCCCATCAGCACGTCTTCCACTTCACCCGCCTCGATCTTGGCGCGCGCGATGGCGTGCTGGACCGCGTGACCGCCCAGGGTCGCGCCGTGGGTCATGTTGAATGCGCCCTTCCAGCTCTTGGCCAGCCCGGTGCGGGCCGTGGATACGATGACTGCCTCGTTCATGTCTTGCTCCTCGGTATCTTGGTGTCTCTTGCGAGTTATTCAGTGTGTTCAGCGTGGGGCGGCGGGATGGCCTTCCAGGACCTGGGCCGACGTCGCCCGGACCACGCCGGCGGCGGTCATGTCCGCCCAGGCCTGTTCCAGCGAGCCGTTCAGGTCGATGGCGCGGCAGGCGTCCTCGATCACCACGACCTCGAAGCCGGCGGCGCGCGCATCGAGCGCGCTCCAGGCCACGCAGTAGTCMGTGGCCAGCCCGGCGCAGAAGACGCGGGTGACGCCATGCTCCCGCAGGTAGCCGGCCAGCCCGGTGCGGGTGGTGCGGTCGGCCTCCAGGAACGCGGAATAGCTGTCCACGTCCGCATGATGGCCCTTGCGCAGCACCAGCCTTGCGTGCGGGATACACAGGTCCGCATGCAGCGCGGCGCCCGGGGTCTCCTGCACGCAATGGTCCGGCCAGAGCACCTGCTCGCCATAGGCCAGCGTGGTGGTCTGGAACGGCGCGCGGCCGGCGTGGCTGGTGGCGAACGACGCATGCCCGGCGGGATGCCAGTCCTGCGTCATCACCACATGGCCGAACGCCCGCGCCAGCCGGTTGATGACGGGCACCACTTCATCGCCACGGGGCACGGCCAGCGCGCCATCGGGCATGAAGTCGTTCTGCACGTCGATCACCAGCAGGCAGTCCTGCGCGCCGTAGGTCATGGTCGAATCCGCTTCCTCACGCTATCTACTATCTATATCGGTGGCGGGTCAGCCGTTGAAGCCCTTGCCCTCGTCGGCCAGCTTCGTCAGCAGTGCGGCCGGCTTCCAGGCTTCGCCGTGATAACCCTTGGCGTAGCGCTGCATGGCCTGGACCACGTTGAACAGGCCAACCTGGTCCGCGTACAGCATCGGGCCGCCGCGGAACAGCGGGAAGCCGTAGCCAGTCAGGTAGACCATGTCGATGTCGGACGCCTTCGAGGCAATGCCTTCGTCCAGGATCTTGGCGCCCTCGTTGACCAGCGCGAACACCAGGCGCTCCACGATCTCCTCGTCGGAAATCTTGCGGCGCGTGAGTCCGAGCGCCTTCGAGTGCTCGACGATCATGTCGTTGACCTGCTGGTTCGGGTACGGCTTGCGGTCGCCCGGCTTGTAGTCGTACCAGCCGGCGCCGGTCTTCTGGCCGAAGCGGCCCAGCTCGCAGAGCTTGTCGGCGGTCTTCGAGTACTGAATGTCCGGCTTGTCCACGGCACGGCGCTTGCGGATGGCCCAGCCGATGTCGTTGCCGGCCAGGTCGCCCATGCGGAACGGGCCCATGGCGAAACCGAACTTCTCGATGGCCTTGTCCACCTGCTCGGGCAGCGCGCCTTCGTCCAGCAGATAGCCAGCCTGGCGGCTGTACTGCTCGATCATGCGGTTGCCGATGAAGCCGTCGCAGACGCCGGACACCACGGCAGTCTTCTTGATCTTCTTGGCGATCTGCATCACCGTGGCGAGCACGTCCTTGCCGGTTTCCGCGCCACGCACCACTTCCAGCAGCTTCATGACGTTGGCCGGGCTGAAGAAGTGCATGCCGACTACGTCCTGCGGACGCTTGGTGAACGAGGCGATCTTGTTCACATCGAGCGTGGAGGTGTTGGAGGCCAGGATCGCGCCGGGCTTCATCACTTCGTCCAGCTTCTTGAACACGATTTCCTTGACGCCCATTTCCTCGAACACGGCCTCGATGACCATGTCGGCGTCCTTGATGTCGTCATAGGACAGCGTGGTGTTCAGCAGGCCCATGCGCTGCTCGACCTTCTCCTGCGTGAGCTTGCCCTTCTTGGCGCTGTTCTCGTAGTTCTTGCGGATCGTGGTCACGCCACGGTCCAGCGCTTCCTGCTTGGTTTCCAGCATGGTCACCGGAATGCCTGCGTTCAGGAAGTTCATGGTGATGCCGCCGCCCATGGTGCCGGCGCCGATCACGGCCACGCGCTCGACCTTGCGCACCGGCGTGTCGCTGGACACATCGGGAATCTTGCTGGCGGCGCGCTCGCCGAAGAAGGCATGGCGCAGCGCGCGCGATTCCGGCGTGCCGACCAGGTACATGAAGCCTTCGCGCTCGGCCTTCAGGCCCTGCTCGAACGGCTTGAGCGAGGCGGCCACGGCCTCCACGCACTTCAGCGGCGCCGGGAAGTTCTTGGCTACGGCGGCCACGGTGGTCTTGGCGAAGGCCAGGAAGCCCTCGGCGTTCTCGTGACGCACCTTCAGGTCGCGCACCTTCGGGTACGGGCCGGGGGCCGCGCCAACGTTCTGGGCGAACTTGATGGCGGCGGGCAGCACGTCACCGTCGACGATTTCATCGAACAGCTTCGAACCCGCAAACTTCTCGGACGGGATGGCCGTGCCCGAGACGATCATGTTCAGCGCATGCTCCAGGCCGATCACGCGTGGCAGGCGCTGCGTGCCACCGGCGCCGGGCAGCAGGCCCAGCTTCACTTCCGGCAGCGCGATCTGCGCGCCCTTGGCGGCCACGCGGTAGTTACAGCCCAGCGCCAGTTCCAGCCCGCCGCCCATGGCGACCGAGTGGATCGCGGCCACAACCGGCTTGGCGGAGGCTTCCACGGCGCGGATCACCGAATGCAGCGTCGGCTCCTGCGTGGCCTTCGGCGTGTTGAATTCGCGGATGTCGGCGCCGCCCGAGAAAGCCTTGCCGGCGCCGGTGATGACGACGGCCTTGACGGCCGCATCGTCCAGCGCACGGGTCAAGCCTTCGACGATGCCCAGCCGGGTGCTGTGACCCAGGCCGTTGACGGGGGGATTGTCGAGCGTGATGACGGCAACGCCGTCCTGAACCTGATACTGCGCTGTCATGCTGGTTCCTTTGGTCTTTGGTTGTCTCGGGATTCGAATTCTCGAATTTTTGTTACGGCCGGGGCCTTGCGCGGCGGTGTCGTGAAATGTCTCCTCACCCCGCAATCCCTTGCTCCACGGGCTGTCGGGCCCGAAAGCGGATCAAGCATACACAAAATAGCACGGTCGTTCAATTTCAATTTTCTGCGATGGATTCCCTGTCATGCGCGGGCTTCATGGCCGCTCCATCCGGCGTTCATGGTGAGCCTCGAAGCGGGCCGAAACCCTCAGGGGGAACCCGTAGGGAATCGGCCCGCTTGATGCCCGTCATGGCGGCGGAGGCACTTTTCAACCACCCTGCGGCCCGGGTTCGACTTTATTTGACGCCGCCCTCCAATCCACTAAAAAGGACAGGTTAGACTCGCGCCTTTTCGTTTTTATGGGTATGGCGTCCCCGCGCGCCCCGGCCGGCTTACGAGGCCGCCGGTATTCCCTGACGTTGCAGCGACCCTGTGTCTACCTGATGTCTTCCACTCACTCGCATCCCCATCCGCATCAACATCCCGTCGTCGAGCACGACGACCTGCGCCGCCAGCTCAAGGCACGCCACCTGACCATGATCGCCCTCGGCGGGGCCATCGGCACGGGGCTGTTCGTGGCCTCCGGCGCCTCGATCGCCCAGTCCGGCCCCGGCGGCGCCCTGCTCGCCTACTGCCTGATCGGCCTGATGGTCTATTGCCTGATGACCAGCCTCGGCGAACTGGCCGTGCACATGCCCGTGGCCGGCTCGTTTGTCACCTATAGCGCGGTCTATGTCGAGGAAGGCTTCGGCTTCGCGCTGGGCTGGAACTACTGGTTCAGCCTGGCCGTGACGATTGCGGTGGAACTGACCGCCGCCCAGCTCGTCATGCAGTACTGGTTCCCGGACGTGCCGGGCGTGGCCTGGAGCGCCAGCTTCCTGGCACTGATGTTCGCGCTCAACGCGTTCTCGGTGCGCGGCTTCGGCGAGGCCGAATACTGGTTCGCGCTGATCAAGGTGGTCACGGTGGTGGTGTTTCTCGGTGTGGGCGTGCTGATGATTGTCGGCATCATGCACGGCGGGCCGCAGTCGGGCTGGCACAACTTCACCATGGGCGAGGCGCCGTTCGTCGGCGKGCTGCCGGGGATGTTCGCGGTGGCGATGATCGCCGGGTTCTCGTTCCAGGGCACCGAGACCGTGGGCGTGGCCGCCGGCGAAGCCACCGACCCGGCCCGCACGCTGCCGCGCGCCATCCGGCAGACGTTCTGGCGCATCCTGCTGTTCTATGTGCTGGCGATCCTGATCATCGGCGTGCTGATTCCCTACACCGACCAGAGCCTGCTCCGCAACGACGTGACCGACGTGGGCGTGAGCCCGTTCGCGCTGGTCTTCCGCCACGCCGGGCTGGCCTTCGCGGCGGGGCTGATGAACGCGGTGGTGCTGACGGCGCTGCTGTCGGCGGGCACCTCGAGCATGTATGTCTCCACCCGCATCCTGTACGGCCTGGCCGTCAGCGGCCGCGCCCCGCGCATGTTCGCCCGGCTGACGCCGAGCGGCGTGCCGTTCAACGCGCTGCTGATCACCACCGGCATCGGCGCGCTGTGCTTCTTCAGTTCACTGTTTGGCGACAAGGCGGTGTACCTGTGGCTGCTCAATACCTCGGCCATGACCGGCTTCTTCGCCTGGCTCGGCATCGCCCTGAGCCACTACCGCTTCCGGCGCGGGCTGGTCTACCAGGGCTACAGCGTGAGCGACCTCGCATACCGGTCCCCCCTCTACCCCTTCGGCCCGATCTTCGCCGGCGTGCTGTGTGTGGTCATCGTGGCCGGCCAGAACTACCAGGCATTCGCCGATATTGCCAACCGCTGGCCAGAGATCCTGGCGACCTATATCGGCGTGCCGATGTTCCTGGCCCTGTGGATCGGCTACCGGATCGTCAAAAAGACCCGGCTGATCGACTATGAGGACATKCCGTTCGACCTGCCGAAGGCAACGAAGCGGTAAGGGTGTTGAGGTTTGAGACAGTATGCGGGCAATTGATCCCGCGCAAGGCGGGCAGCGGTCGGATAGGTAGGCTGGGCGTTCACCTTTGAGTGGAGGCCCATATGGACGCCAGAGACATCGCCAGGGAAGTCGACGCGAGCCAGGATCTGGCAACCGAGCTCCGCGAACTGGCGGGCCGCCGCTTGGGGATTGCCGCCGCCGCTGGCAACGATACTGAATCGATCGTTCGCATGCTCGGACTTGCCGAGACCATACGTCGCATGGAGTCCCGTCGAGCGACGTTGCACTTCAACGGCACACGTCTCATTTGGGTTGAGAATGGCGCGCACCAGTCGTGGCATGCTGTCTCGGGCGCGCCCGGACATACAGACAAGGAACATCAGGCAACCCGGCATCTGGGGCCCATTCCCGAAGGCCACTACAGTGCAAGGCAAGACCGCCTGCAGCGGTGGGAAAACTACTCCTGGTCCGATCGACGACGGTGCATCATCCGCGCCTTCGGCATCGTGAAGGGAAGTGGAACCTGGCCGGGCTGCGTCATGTCCTGGGGCAAGCGCCGGGTATGGCTGGACCCACTCCCGGGCACCCGGACACATGGACGCAGCGATTTCTCGATCCATGGTGGCTGGGTCGCCGGCTCGGCAGGCTGTATAGACCTGACCTCCGACATGCCTTCATTCGTTGATGCATTTCTAAAGTATGGAAAGGACATGGATGTCGTGGTTCGCTATTGAACGTGGTTGTCGCATCCTCTGGTCCGTGCTGCTGGTCGTTCTTTTCCTAAGCGTGTGCGCGGACCTCGCGACGGTCGCCGGCATTCCGCACCCTGCTGACKACAACGGCCCGCCCCTCTGGCGGATCCAGGGATTCCCCAACCTTCGCGCATACTTCGAATCGAGCGGGGAACAGATCTTCCTGCTTCTGTTCGCATTGGCTGGGCTGTGGGTCCGGCAACGCCGCCGCTGGCTAAACTGGGCATGGTCGATGCCACTGCTGTTCGGCATCGTCCTGCACGCCTATATCTATCCCTGACATGCCCTGGTCCAATATCGAACGCGGGTTGCGGATGGTCTGGTCGGGGATGTTGATGTGCCACCTCCTGGCCCTTGCGCTCCAATGCCTGTTGGCGGCAGCCAATGTCCTCGAAGGCCCGCAGGCCACCTATCCCGTGTATGGGCCGATCTGGGAGTCGGAGGGGTTTCAGGACCCGCTCGCCCATCTTTACCGTCAGGGACTGACTGCCTGCTACTGGCTGTTCGCCCTCGCTGGGCTCTGGATCCGCCAGCGGTCAATATGGCTGAACTGGGCATGGTCGCTGCCCTGGCTCGTAACGACGCTGATCGGACTGTTCACCGGAGGTTGGCCGGTATAGTGCCCCTCGATCACTGATCACTGGATTGGTGATCGAGAGACGTCCACACCGGCGCGCCCCCGCCCTTTCGTTGACTTACGACGCCAGGTTCGGCGGCAGCTTGCCGCCGTTCGCGGCCAGCTCCGTCATGACCTTCTTGTGCAGCCAGATGTTCATGGCGGCGGAGTCGTTCATGTCACCGGTGTAGTTCAGCTCCTTCGCCAGTTCCTTGCGGTGTTCCAGGCTGCTGTCGATGCCGAGCGCCTTCATGGCGTCGACAATCGACGTCCGCCAGTTCAGTTGTTGCCCCGACTCGGTGACGGCCTTGTCCATGACCGCTTCCACATCGACGGCCGACAGCGGCTTTGCAGCGCCACCCGGGGTACCCGCACCGGCCGGCGCCGCGCCGGGCGTGGCCGGACTGGGGCTGGCCGCCGGCGCAGTGGTGCCCGTGCCGGGGGCCGCGCTTGCCGTGCCCGCCTGTGGCTGGGCCGGCTGGGACCGGTGCAGCAGCTTGTTCAGAATGTCCTTGAAGATGCTCATGGCGCCTCCTGCGCAACGTTCGTTGTAGCGAACCCGTCCCGCAAGTTCCGTTCCCATCGTCGCACCACGCCACGCACGGCGCTTGAGCCGCCAACTGCCGCCATCGTTACAACGCGCGAGCGGAACGGTCGGGCGATTCTGCAACGCCACCCTATCCCTCGCCACGCCCGGCGGCGTCCCGCACTGGCACGCATCGTGCGCCCCGGTTCCTTATTGATCGACGAACGATCGACGAACTCCAAGGAACCGACGATGAAGAACCCCTGGCTGAAGAAAAACCCCATGCTGAGCATGTGGCTGAGCGGCGCCAACGCCGTAGCGGGCGCCGCCCGAGGCCGCGCGAGCGCCGAAGCCAAACGCCAGGCCGCGTTGGCAACGTCCAGCATGATGAAAACCACGACTGATGCCTGGCTGGCCGCCCTCACCCCGGCTGCGCCTACTAAGAAGCGTGCCAAGCCAAAGAGCCGCCCGGGCGCGGGGCGGCGGAAGTAACCCTCAAACCTCCAGCCACTCCTTCCGCACCTGTCCATTCGCCTTCAGTTCGGTCGGCGTGCCCTCGAACACGATGTGGCCGTGGCCCATGACGTACACCCGTTGGGAGATATCGAGCGCGATCGCCAGTTTCTGTTCGATCAGCAGCACCGACACGCCGCGCTCCTTCAGCGTCTTCAGGAAATCGCCGACCAGCGCCACGATCATGGGCGCGAGGCCTTCGGTGGGTTCGTCGATCAGGATCAGGTCGGGGTCGCCCATCAGGGTGCGGCACAGCGTCAGCATCTGCTGTTCGCCGCCCGAGAGCACGCCGGCTGACGTGTTCTCGCGCTCCTTCAGTCTTGGGAACATTTGATACATATCGTCCACCGACCAGCGCGGCGATGACTGGCGCGGGTTGCGCTTCTCGCCCAGCAGCAGGTTCTGGCGCACGGTCAGGCTTGGGAAGATGTCGCGGTTCTCCGGCACATAGCCGATGCCCGCATGGGCGATCTCGAACGTGCGGCGGCCCAGGATTTCCTCGTCGCGGAAGCGCACGGACCCCTCGGCCTTGACCATGCCGAGGATCGCCTTGGCCATGGTCGAGCGTCCCACCCCGTTGCGGCCCAGCAGCGCCACGATCTCGCCCTCGTCGATATGGGCGTCCACGCCGTGCAGGATGTGGCTCTTGCCGTAATAGGCGTGCAGCCCGGTAACGTCCAGCATCCGCTTGCCCATCAGTGCGCTCCTTCCGGCACGGGTTCGTCGAGGCTCGTGCCCAGGTAGGCTTCCTTGACCTTGCGGTTGTTGCGGATGGCCTCGGGGGTGTCCGTGGCGATGACCTCGCCGTAGACCAGCACCGAGATCCGGTCCGCCAGGCCGAAGACCACGCTCATGTCGTGCTCCACCATCACCAGCGTCTTGCCGACCGTGACCTTGCGGATCAGTTCGACCGCGTGGTCCGATTCCGACCGGCTCATGCCGGCCGTGGGCTCGTCCAGCAGGATCACCTCGGCGCCGCCCGCGATGGTGATGCCGATCTCCAGCGCGCGCTGCTCGGCATAGGTCAGCAGCCCGGCCTGCGAATTGCGCCGATGCTGCATGCCGATCAGCTCCAGCACCTCCTCGGCCCGCTCGCGCGCGTCGCGCAGTTCGGACAGCCGGTGCCAGAACGAATACTTGTAGCCGAGCGACCACAGCACCGCGCAGCGCAGGTTCTCGAACACGGACAGCCGGTGAAAGATATTGGTGATCTGGAAGCTGCGTGAGAGCCCCATCCGGTTGATCTCGAACGGCCGCAGCCCGCTGATGGGCTGGCCGTTCAGCCTGACCGTGCCCGAGCTAGGCGCAAACCGCCCCGAGATCAGGTTGAACGTGGTGGACTTGCCCRCCCCGTTCGGCCCGATCATCGCGTGGCGCTCTCCCTTGCCGATGGCCAGCGTCACGCCACGGATGATCTCGGTCTGGCCGAACTTCTTGCGCACATCGATGAGTTCCAGCGCGGGCGTGCCCCCGCCTGCCATGGCCGCCGTCATGCCTGACCTCCGAATTCCGCCTGGATCTTGTCGAGTTCGGCGCGCACGCGGCCCCCCGCCCAGCGCCACGCCACGTAGCCCACGGCCCAGAGCGCCGCCGCGACGATCCACGGGGCCACCGTGCCGGCGTCGAACGCCACGCCGAACAGCCGCATCGCCGTGCCGTTGGCGCTATCCACCTGCACCTTGTAGACCAGCTCCACGGTCAGGATCAGCGCCGCCAGCAGCACCAGGCCGGCCACGGCCGCCTGGCCGTAGCTGGGCAGCATCCGCCCGAAGCGCTTCTTCGCCAGCAGCGGCATCTGCATCAGCAGCAGGCTGGCGATGCCGCCCGGCACGAACATCACCATCATCACGAAGAACAGGCCGAGATAGAGCAGCCAGGCCTTGGTCAGGTCCGACAGCGCCACCGCGAACAGTACGAAGACCACGGCGCCGATCACCGGACCGAAGAACACCCCCGCACCGCCGATGAAGGCCGCCAGCAGCACGCCGCCCGAGCGCACCGCGCTGACGTTCTCGGCGGAGACGATCTCGAAGTTGATCGCCGACAAGGCCCCGGCGATACCCGCGAAAAATGCCGAAAGAATCACTACGAGGAAGCGGACGCGCTGGGTGTTGTAGCCGATGAATTCCACGCGCTCCGGGTTGTCGCGCACGGCGTTGGCGATGCGGCCGAGCGGCGTCTGGGTCCAGGCGTACATCGCCACCATGGACGCCAGGCACCAGAGGGCAATCAGGTAATAGACCTGCCGGCCCGGGCCAAAGGTGATGCCCAGGAAGGGATCGCCGACCACCCGGTTCGTGGAAATGCCGCCCTCGCCGCCGAAGAAGTCCGGGAACATCAGGGAGCTGGCGAACACCATCTCACCGATGCCCATGGTGATCATGGCAAAGGTCGTGCCGGACTTCTTGGTCGTCACGTAGCCGAACAGCACGCCGAAGAACGCGCCGGCCAGCCCGCCCACCAGCGGCAGCATCGACACCGGCAGCCAGACCTTGCCGGCACCGATCATGTTCAGCACATGCACGGCGATGAACGCGCCGAGGCCCGCGTAGACCGCATGGCCGAAGGACAGCATGCCGGTCTGCCCGAGCAGCATGTTGTACGACAGCGCGAAGATAATCATGATGCCCATCTGGGACATCAGCGTCACGGCGAAGCCGCCCGTGAAGATCATCGGCATCACCAGCATCAGCAGCGCCGTGGCGCCCCAGATGATCCAGCGGGCGAGGTTGAGCGGGCGGTAGCGCATGGTGCGGCCGGTGACCACCGCGTTGGGAGTCTGTTGCATGGTCGTGGTCTCCATCGCTCAACTCTCCCGGGTGCCCATGAGCCCGCGCGGGCGGAAAATCAGCATCACCACGAGCAGCAGGTACGGCATCACGGGCGCCACCTGGGCCACCGTGAGCTTCCAGACCGAACTCAGTGGCGTGGCGTCGCTGACGTTGAGCCCCAGGCTGCCGAACAGGCCCGCCAGCGAGGCGTCGATCGTCACCGCGAAGGTTTGCAGCACGCCAATCAGGATCGAGGCGATGAACGCCCCCACCAGCGACCCCATGCCGCCCACCACAGCCACCACGAAGACGATGGAGCCCACCGCCGCCGCCATCGACGGCTCGGTCACGAAGGCATTGCCGCCGATCACCCCCGCCAGCCCCGCCAGCGCGGCGCCGCCGCCGAAGACCATCATGAACACGCGCGGCACGTTGTGGCCGAGGGCCTCGACCATTTCCGGGTGCGTCAGCGCGGCCTGGATCACCAGCCCGATGCGGGTGCGGGTCAGCACGAGGTAGATCGCCACCAGCATGCCCAGCGACACCAGCATCATGAACGCCCGGTAGGTGGGGAAGGACGAGGTGAACACCGTGAACAGCGGCCCGTCCAGTTCCGGCGGAATCCGGTACGGCACCGCGGCCAGTCCCCAGACCAGCTTCACGCCTTCCTCGATCAGGTAGGCCAGGCCGAAGGTGAATAGCAATTCGGCGACGTGACCGAACTTGTGCACGGTGCGCAGCCCGAAGCGCTCGACCAGCGCGCCGGCTCCGGCCACCAGCAGCGGGGCCAGGATCAGCGCCGGCMAGAAGCCGATCTTGCTGGCGATGGTGTAGGCAAAGTAGGCGCCCAGCATATAGAAGCTGGCATGCGCGAAATTGAGCACGCCCATCATGCTGAAGATGAGCGTGAGCCCCGATGACAGCATGAACAGCAGCAGCCCGTAGCTGATGCCGTTCAATAGCGAAATGACGAAAAATTCCACGGCGGGTCCTTCGGTGGACGTGTGGCGCCCAGGGCAAAAGCGTGATTGTCCGCCGATCCGGGGCAGACGGAAACCCGTCCGGCCCCGGATCGCTCAGATGCCGGTCGCGCGCCGGATCAGCCCGGGCGCTTCATCTGGCAGGACGTGGGCTGGGCGGCCACGAACTGGTCGAGCTCCGCGTTCGTCTTCCAGCCGTAGCCGGTGTTCTCGGCGTCGTACTTGACTTCCTTGCCGTCCACCTTGGTCCACGTGGCCACCACGAGCGGCTGCTGCGCCTGGTGGTCGGTGTTACGCATTTCCACGGTGCCGTTCATGCTCTCCACCTTGAGCCCCTCCAGCGCGTGGGCCACCTTCACCGGATCGGTGGAGTTGGCCTTCTTCATGGCCTGGCTCAGCATGGCGATGCCCGTGTACGACGCCATCACGTAGAAATCGTCGTTGTACTTCTTCTTGAACCCCTCGATGATGTCCGAGCCCTTGAACCCCTTGTTGTTCGGGTTGTAGTAGCCCACGTACTTGACCCGCTCGGCGCCGGCAGCGCCCATGGCCGTTGCCACGCCCGTGGTGCCGGCATAGTAGGTGTAGTAGTTCGTGGTCAGCCCGGCGTCCTTGCCGGCCTTGATCAGCAGGGCCAGGTCGCTGCCCCAGTTGCCGGTGATGACCGTGTCGGCGCCMGACGCCTTGATCTTGGCCGCATACGGCGCGAAGTCCTTGACCTGCGCCAGCGGGTGCAGATCCTCGCCCACGATCTGGATGTCCGGACGTTTGCGCTTCAGGTAGTCCTTGGCGGCGCGCGTCACCTGGTGGCCGAACGAGTAGTTCTGGTTGATCAGGTAGACCTTCTTGACGTTCTGGTCCTTGGCCAGGAAGGTGGTCAGCGCCTCCATCTTCATGTCCGAGTTGGCGTCCAGCCGGAAGTGCCAGTAGTTGCACTTACTGTTGGTCATGTCCGGGTCAACCGCCGCGTAGTTCAGGTAGACGATTTCCTTGCCCGGATTGCGCTCGTTGTGCTTGGCCACCGCGTCTTCGAGCGCCAGCCCCACCGAGGAGCCGTTGCCCTGCACGATATAGCGGATGTTCTGGTCCACGGCCTGCTTGAGGATGGTCAGGCTTTCCTGCGGCGACAGCTTGTTGTCAAACCCCACCACCTCGAACTTGTGCGCGCCGGCCCAGTTCTTCTGGTTGGCCACCTCGGCCACGTATTGCCAGCTCTTGAGCTGGTTCTGTCCCACCGGGGCCATCAGCCCCGACAGCGGATCKATGAAGGCAATCTTCACCGTCTCCGCCCCCGCCATGCCCGACACCAGCGTGGAACCCAGTGCCGCAAATACCGCCACACCAGCCACCAGCGGACGCATCTTCGTCATACCTGTCTCCTTCACTCTCGTTATCGAATGGCGATTGGCACCGCCGCGGGCGGGGTTGCCGCCTGCCTGTTGCTGCCTGTTATGGATGGGAATTGCACCCGGCCCCGGTCTACGCCGGTTGACTCAGGCGGTTGGCAGCTTGTAATCCTTGAACTGCTCGCGCAGCTTGAGCTTCTGCATCTTGCCGGTGGCCGTCAGCGGCATCTCGGTGACGAACGCCACGTCGTCCGGGATCCACCACTTGGCGACCTTGCCCTCGAAGAAGGCCAGCAGCGCTTCGCGCGTGATGTCCATGCCGGGCCGCCTGACCACCACCAGCAGCGGGCGCTCGTCCCACTTGGGGTGATAGGCGGAGATGCACGCGGCCATATGCACCGCCGGGTGGGCGGCAGCCACGTTCTCGACGTCGATGGACGAAATCCACTCGCCGCCGGACTTGATCACGTCCTTGCTGCGGTCCGTGATCTGCATGTAGCCCTCTTCGTCGATGGTCGCCACGTCCCCGGTGGGGAACCAGCCATCGACCAGCGGCGTGTTGTCGTTGCGGAAGTAGGTGGAAATCACCCACGGGCCGCGCACATACAGGTCGCCGAAGGCCTTGCCGTCCCACGGCAGCTCGGCGCCTTCGCCATCGACGATCTTCATGTCGACGCCATAGATCACCCGGCCCTGCTTCTCCAGGATCTTGTGGCGCGCGTCCTCGGGGAGGTCCTCATGGCGGGCCAGCAGCTTGCACGAGGTGCCCAGCGGCGACATCTCGGTCATGCCCCAGGCGTGGATCACCTCCACGTCCAGCGCCTCGAGCGCGCGGATCATGGCCGGCGGCGCCGCCGAACCGCCGATCACGGTGCGACGGAACGTCGAGAATTTCAGATTGTTCGCATTGACATGCTGGAGCAAACCGAGCCAGACCGTCGGCACGCCAGCGGAAAAGGTCACCTTTTCCTGTTCGAACAGTTCGTAGAGCGAGGGGCCGTCCAGCTTGGCCCCCGGCAGCACCAGCTTGGCGCCGACCAGCGGCACCGAGTACGGCAGGCCCCAGGCGTTGACGTGGAACATCGGCACGACGGGCAGGATCACGTCCCGCGCGGAGCAGCCGAGCGCATCGGGCAGCGCGGACGCATACGAGTGCAGCACCGTGGACCGGTGCGAATACAGCGCGCCCTTCGGATTGCCGGTGGTGCCCGAGGTGTAGCAGAGGCTGGAGGCCAGGTTTTCGTCGAATTCCGGCCAGGTGTAGTCGCCATCCTGCGCGTCGATCAGGTCCTCGTAGCAGAGCAGCGGCACCTTGGCGTCGGCCGGCATGTGGGCGCGGTCGGTCATCATCACCCAGCCMTTCACGTTCGGGCAGTGCGGCGCCACGCCTTCCACCAACGGCAGGAAGGTGGCGTCGAAGAACACGTAGCGGTCTTCGGCGTGATTGACGATATAGGCGATCTGTTCCGGGAACAGCCGGGGATTGATGGTGTGGCAGACGGCGCCCATGCCGGAGACGCCGTAGTAGATCTCCAGGTGGCGATAGYCGTTCCACGCCAGCGTGCCGACCCGCTCGCCCTGCTGCACGCCGAGCGCGCCAAGGGCCTGGGCCACCTTGCGGGCCCGCAGTTCGCAATCGCGGTAGGTGTAGCGATGGAGGTCGCCCTCGGTCCGCCGCGAGACGATTTCTGTGCTGGCGTAATACCGCGCAGCGTGCTTGATGATGGAGGAAATGAGCAGCGGCGCGCTCATCATTTGACCCATCAATGCCATGGAATGTCTCCAGTCTTGTCGTGGTCGGCAGAGAAAAACGAACAACCGTGCTTATTTTTGGCGGAATGTTCCCGTGCTCCTCGCCGCATGCGCGTCCACGTCATGCACGAGATTGATGTCCGCTATCGATAAGGCATGGCGCCCCGGTGGACACCCCCTCGGCCGACAGGGGAAAACCGGTGCAAGTACAATACTGCGTGCCCTGATGCGTCTCAATATGTCGTTTTCCCCTAGCCTGCAAGCGCACTTCGGCACCCCCTATTCACCTCCGCAGATCGCAAAGCAGGACGTCGATGCCCCCTGAGTCCCCCGTACCGTTCCGCACCGCGCCCGGCTTTGCCGCGCTGGGCGAGCGCTTCTTCACGCGCCTGCAGCCCACGCCGCTGCCCTMGCCCTACCTGGTCAGCGTGGCCCCGGCTGCCGCCGCGCTGCTGGGCTGGAACCCGCAGACGATCGGCGCCGAAGCCAGCCAGCCGGACTTCCTCGACACCTTTATCGGCAACTGCGTGCCTGACTGGGCCGACCCGCTGGCCACGGTCTACTCGGGCCACCAGTTCGGCGTCTGGGCCGGGCAACTGGGCGATGGCCGTGCCATCCGCCTCGCCGAGGCCGAGCGCGACGACGGCCCGTGGGAAATCCAGCTCAAGGGGGGCGGCCTGACGCCCTACTCGCGCATGGCCGATGGCCGCGCGGTGCTGCGCTCGTCGATCCGCGAATACCTGTGCTCCGAGGCCATGTACGCGCTGGGCGTGCCGACGACGCGGGCGCTGGCCATCGTCGGCTCGGACGCTCCGGTGCGCCGCGAGACCATCGAGACCGCCGCCGTGGTCACGCGCCTGGCGCCGAGCTTTATCCGCTTCGGCCATTTCGAACACTTCGCCGCGCGCGAGGACCATGCCGCGCTGCGCGAGCTGGCCGATTTCGTCATCGACCGCTTCTACCCCGCCTGCCGCGACGCCGGCGGCAACCCCTACCAGGCGCTGCTGCGCGAGGTCTCGCTGCGCACTGCGGACATGGTGGCGCACTGGCAGGCCGTCGGCTTCTGCCACGGGGTGATGAACACGGACAATATGTCGATCCTGGGCCTGACCATCGACTACGGTCCGTTCGGCTTCCTGGACGCCTTCGACGCCAACCATATTTGCAACCATTCCGACCAGCAGGGCCGCTACGCCTACAGCCAGCAGCCCCAGGTGGCGTTCTGGAACCTGCATTGCCTGGCGCAGGCGCTGCTCCCGCTCTGGCGCGATACCGATGCGGCCGATGCAGCCGATCCCGAGGCCGCCAAGGAAGCAGCGAAGGAAGCTGCAGTGGCCGCCGCGCGCGAGGCGCTCGACCCGTTCCGCGACCGCTACGCCGCCGCCTTCTTCCGCCACTATCGCGCCAAGCTGGGCCTGCGCCCGCTGGGCGGGCAGGAAAACGAGGACGAGGCGCTGCTGACCAACCTGTTCCGGGTACTGCACGCCAACCGCGTGGACTACACCTTGTTCTGGCGCAACCTCGCCCGCATCTCGGGGAAGGATGCGAACGCCGACGCCCCGGTGCGCGACCTGTTCCTGGACCGCGCCGCCTGGGACGCCTGGGCGGCCGAATACCGCGCCCGGCTGCAGGCCGAGCAGTCCGACGACGCTACGCGCGCCGCCGGCATGCTCGCCGTGAACCCGAAGTACATCCTGCGCAACCACCTCGCAGAAACCGCGATCCGCGCCGCGCGCGACAAGGATTTCTCCGAGGTAGACCGGCTGCTGGCCGTGCTGTCCCGGCCATTCGACGAGCAACCCGAGTCGGAAGCCTATGCCGCCCTGCCGCCGGACTGGGCGTCCGGGCTCGAAGTCAGTTGCTCGTCGTGACATCGACATAACGTGAATTTCTGAATCTGTAAGGATTGCCGCGCGAGTCCGACCAAGCAAGACTGGGGCCCCGCGCCACCGCCTAATGAGAAGGACGCAAGATGACCACCAAGAAAACCGACGCCGAATGGCGTGAGCAACTTTCCGACATCGAGTACCGCGTCGCGCGCGAAGCCGCCACCGAGCGCCCGTTCACGGGCCGCTACTGGGACCACTGGAACCAGGGCATCTACCACTGCGTGGGGTGCGGCACGCCGCTGTTCGAATCGGCCACGAAGTTCGACGCCGGCTGCGGCTGGCCCAGCTATTTCAAGCCAATCAACGGCGAGGTAATCGACGAGCACACGGACCACACCCACGGCATGACCCGCGTGGAAGTGCGCTGCAAGGAATGCGGCAGCCACCTGGGCCACGTGTTCGAGGACGGCCCGGCCCCCACCGGCCTGCGCTATTGCATCAACTCGGCTGCGCTAAAATTCGACGATCGGGATCCTTCCGATCGCGGGTGATTCATCGAGTGATGTAATCGTTGCTTCGGATGCCCGCCGCGCGCCATTCCCCAAGTACAATGGCGCGGCCGCGGGCCTCTGCGCTCGGCAAGCCCGCCAATCAACAATCGTCCGCATGAAATTTCTTTTCGACCTGTTTCCGGTCATCCTGTTCTTCATCGCCTTCAAGCTGTTCGGCATCTATCCGGCCACGGCCGTCGCGATGATTGCCACGGTGCTCCAGATTGCCTGGGTGCGCATCCGCCATGGAAAGGTGGAGCCGATGCAATGGGTCAGCCTGCTGATCATTGGCGTGTTTGGCGGTGCAACGATCCTGTTGCACAACGAGACCTTCATCAAGTGGAAGCCGACGGTGCTCTACTGGCTGTTCGCGGTGACGCTGGTGGGCTCTGTCATCGGCTGGCGCAAGAACCTGGTGCGGGCCATGATGGAAAAGCAGGTCACCCTGCCGGACGCGATGTGGGGCCGCCTGAATGCCGCCTGGGCGGGCTTCTTCGCCGCCATGGGCCTGCTGAACCTCTACGTGGCATACACGTTCTCCACGGATACCTGGGTCAACTTCAAGCTGTTCGGCAGCATKGGGCTGATGCTGGTGTTCATCGTGCTGCAGAGCATCTGGATGTCGCGCCATATCCAGGAAACCCCGTCCGAGTAAGCCGGACGCCACGCTACAAGGAACCCGGATGGCTGCAGACCCCGCCACCATCGAGACGCTGCTGCGTGCGGCCCTCGACCCCTCCCGCCTGACCGTGCGCGACGACAGCGCGGCCCATGCCGGCCATGCCGGCGCAGCCTCGGGCGGAGGCCATTACGATGTGCTGATCGTCAGCGAGTTGTTTGCGGGCCACTCGCGGGTTGCCCGCCATCGCATGGTGTATGATGCGCTGCGCGCCCTGTTCCCGGCGCAGATTCATGCGCTGGCCGTCAGCGCCTACACCGACCAAGAATATCAATCCCGCGAAGCTTCACGCGACGCTACCCGCAACTCTCAGACCTGATTCCATGAAGACCACCGTCCTCTCGTTCAGCCTGGCGGCTGTGCTTGCTGCTGGCAGCCTGCCCGCAATCGCCCAGAACGCCGCCGTTGTGAATGGCAAGCCCATCCCCTCGGCCAAGCTGGACAAGCTGATCGCCGGCACCGGCCAGCCCGCCAGCCCCGAGCTGCGCGACCGGGCCCGCACCATGCTGATCGACCGGGAACTGCTGCTGCAGGAAGCCAACAAGCGCGGCATCACCCAGCGCGACGACGTGCAGGAGCAACTCGAGCAGGCCAAGCTCAACGTGCTGGCCGGCGCGGTGTTCGAGGACTACGTGCGCACCAACGGCGCCAACGACGACGAACTGCGCAAGCAGTACGACAAGATCAAGGCGCAGTTCGGCAACGGCAAGGAATACCACGCCCGCCACATCCTGGTGGAGAAGGAAGCCGACGCCAAGGCGATCATCGCCAAGATCAAGGGCGGCGCCAAGTTCGAGGACGTGGCCAAGGCTTCGTCGAAGGACACCGGCTCGGCTGTCAACGGCGGCGACCTGGACTGGGCCAACAGCACCAGCTACGTGCCCGAGTTCTCGGCCGCGATGACCGGCCTGAAGAAGGGCCAGATGACCGAAACGCCGGTCAAGACCCAGTTTGGCTGGCACATCATCGAACTGGTGGACACGCGCGACGCCAAGATCCCGTCGTTCGAGGAAGTGAAGCCGCAGCTGCAACAGATGCTGATGGGCGACCAGGCCTGGCAGCGCGAGCAGTTCCAGGCGATGATGAAGTCGATCAAGGAAAAGGCCAAGATCCAGTAAGGATCCCGGCGTTTCCCGATACCGAAACCGGCGCCCAGGCGCCGGTTTTTGTTTTCCGGGCGCGCTGGCGCACACTTTGGGGAGATTTCGACATTCCCCCGGCACAGTGCGCTCGGTAAGATGTTTCCCACGGGCCGCCGGGCTGTTCCGGACCGGCATCCGGCATCCTGGGAGCGCATCGCAAGCATGGGCGTGACAAGCGGCTACTGGCACCTGTGGCACCTCTACTCGCGCGGCATCGTCTATTGCGCGCTGGGCATGCCCCATATCGATTGCACGGGCATGCGCTGGCGCCATCTCCACCCCCACCTGCCCGAGCGCGACCGCTACGCACAGACCAAGCTGCTCCAGGCCACGATCGCCTATATGGAGATGCACGGCGAGCTGCCCGTGCCGCCCGACGCCGACCGCATGCGCCTGCTGTACTCGCGCTACCTGCCCTGGAGCGCCCGGCTCCAGGCAGACACGGCGCCCATCGACCCCACCTTGAACCCCGCGAGGGCCTGACCTCGCTTCCCCCCGACCTCGGCTTCAAGTATCTCTGGCATCACCCCTGACCCGACGATTTCTCGGCCAGGCTGGAACTGGAGCGGCCGGGCTCGGATGCGCGCCACATCATCACTGAAGCCTGCCGCGAGGCGCTGGCCGAGGACCAGAGCGACTGCATCGTCCTGGGCTGCGCGGGCATGACCGACCTGTGCGACGAGATCTCCGACGCGATTGGCGCGCCGGTCATCGACGGCGTGTCCTGCGCCGTCAAGATGGCCGAGGCGCTTGTCTCGCTGCGGCTCTCCACCAGCAAGCGCGGAGACTGGGGGCTTGCGCATGGCAAATGAGCAAAAGAAAAGCCCGCTTGCGCGGGCTTTTCTGGGATTTCCGGCCGGCTAGCGCCTTGCAGCGATCAACCGACCCACTTCCGTGCGTTGCGGAACATGCGCATCCACGGGCTGCCGCCGTCCGTGGCCTGCTTCCAGGCGTCCGGGGCCCAGCTCATGGTGGCTGCACGGAACACGCGCTCCGGGTGGGGCATCAGGGCCGTAAAGCGGCCGTCCACGGTCGTGACCGAGGTGATACCGTCCGGCGAGCCGTTCGGGTTCAGCGGATAGGCCTGCGTCACCGCGCCCTTGTTGTCGACGAAGCGCAGCGCCACCTTGGCGGCTTGGATATCACCCTGCTGCGAGAAGTCGGCAAACCCTTCGCCGTGTGCCACGACGATCGGAATGCGGCTGCCTTCCATGCCGGCKAAGAAGATCGACGAGGACTGCTCGACCTGCACGGTCACGAAGCGCGCTTCGTACTGTTCCGACTGGTTACGCGTGAACTTCGGCCAGGCATTGGCGCCCGGGATGATCGGGGCGAGGTTGCTCAGCATCTGGCAACCGTTGCAAACGCCGAGCGCGAAGGTGTCCTGGCGGTTGAAGAAGGCCGCGAACTGCTCGGCCATCTGCGCGTTGAACAGGATGGTCTTGGCCCAGCCTTCGCCGGCACCCAGCACGTCGCCATAGCTGAAGCCGCCGCACGCCACGAAGCCCTTGAAGTCGGCCAGGCTTGCCCGGCCGGCGATCAGGTCACTCATATGGACGTCGTGCGTATCGAAACCGGCGCGGTCCATGCTGTATGCCATTTCGAGGTGCGAGTTGACGCCCTGCTCACGCAGGATGGCCACGCGCGGACGGCTGCCGGTGGCGATGAACGGCGCGGCGATGTCCTCGGCCGGGTCGAACGTCAGCACCGGGCTGATGCCAGGGTCCGTATCGTCCTGGAGCAGCTGGTACTCGCTGTCCGCGCAGGCCGGGTTGTCGCGCAGGCGCGCGATGCGCCAGCTGACTTCCGACCAGTTGCGCTGGAGTTCGGCACGGGCAGCGCCGAACACCTTCTTGGCGTCGCGGTACACCTCGAGCTGATCGGTCGCATTCGGCTTGCCGATCACGTGGCTGCAGGCCGACAGGCCGGCTTCGCGGAGCACGCCGAACACCGCGTCGCGCTCGTCGAGTCGCACCTGGATCACGGCGCCCAGTTCCTCGGAGAACAGCGCGCGCAGCGTCTGCTCGTTGCGGCGCTCCGCCACCTGCTGGGCCCAGTTCTTGGCATCGCCATAGTCCTGTTCCTGCGTCGGGTCGAGCGCGAGCATGTCCACGTTCAGGGACACGCCGCAGTGACCCGCGAACGCCATTTCCGCCACGGCAGCCATGAAGCCACCGTCCGAGCGGTCGTGGTAGGCCAGCAGCTTGCCTTCACGGTTCAGGCGCTGGATCACGTTGAAGAAGTTCTTCAGGTCGTCGGCGTTGTCGACGTCCGGCGCGCGGTCGCCCACCTGCTGCGTCACCTGCGCCAGGATGCTGCCGCCCATGCGGTTCTTGCCGCGGCCCAGGTCGATGGCGATCAGTACGCTGTCACCCTGGTCCGTGCGAAGCTGCGGCGTCAGGGTATTGTCGACGTCATCCACGGCGGCAAACGCCGAGATGATCAGCGACACGGGTGCCACGACTTCCTTGTCGCCGTCGGCGTCCTGCCACTTGGTGCGCATGGACAGCGAATCCTTGCCGACCGGAATGCTGATGCCCAGCGCCGGGCACAGTTCCATGCCAACGGCATGCACGGTGTCGTACAGCTTGGCATCCTCGCCCGCCACGCCGCAGGCGGCCATCCAGTTGGCCGACAGCTTCACCTTGCCGAGGTCCTTGACCGGTGCGGCCGCCAGGTTCGTCAGCGCCTCGCCAATCGCCATGCGGCCGGAGGCCGGTGCGTCGATCACGGCCAGCGGCGTGCGCTCGCCCATGGTCATCGCCTCGCCAGCGCGGCCCTTGTAGTCGAGCGTGGTCACGGCCACATCGGCCACCGGCACCTGCCACGGGCCGACCATCTGGTCGCGCGCGTTCATGCCGCCCACGGTACGGTCACCGATGGTGATCAGGAACGACTTGCTGGCCACGGTGGGGTGGCGCAGCACGTCGCGCACCGCCTGCTCCAGCGCGATGCCGGTCACGTCCACCGGCGGCAGTTCCTTGGTCACGCGGGTCACGTCGCGGTGCATGCGCGGAGGCTTGCCCAGCAGCACGTCCATCGGCATGTCTACCGTGAAGTGCTCCTTGAGCGCGGCGTCCACGTGGGCGTCCACCAGTTGAAGCTGCTGCTCCTCGGTGGCCACGCCGACGACGGCAAACGGGGCGCGCTCACGCTCGCACATGGCCTGGAAACGCGGGAAGCTGTCCGGCGCAATCGCCATGACATAGCGCTCCTGCGATTCATTGCACCAGATTTCCGCCGGCGACAGGCCCGACTCCTCCAGGTGCACCTGACGCAGGTCGAAGCGCGCGCCACGGCCAGCGCCGTCCACGAGCTCCGGGAAGGCGTTCGAGATACCGCCCGCGCCCACATCGTGGATCGACAGGATCGGGTTGTCGTCGCCAAGCTGCCAGCAGGCGTTGATGACTTCCTGCGCGCGGCGTTCCATCTCGGGGTTGCCACGCTGCACCGAGTCGAAATCGAGGTCGGCCGTGTTGGTACCGGTGGCCATCGAGCTGGCGGCGCCGCCGCCCATGCCGATGCGCATGCCCGGGCCGCCGAGCTGAATCAGCAGCGTGCCGGCCGGCAGCGGGTCCTTGTGGGTATGGCCCGCGTCGATATTGCCGATGCCGCCGGCAATCATGATCGGCTTGTGATAGCCGCGCACCGTGCCGGCCACGTTCTGCTCGTAGACGCGGAAGTAGCCGCCCAGGTTGGCGCGGCCGAATTCGTTGTTGAACGCGGCGCCGCCGAGCGGGCCCTCGATCATGATCTGGAGCGGCGAGGCGATGCGGTCCGGCTTGCCGGTCACGCCAGCCTTGTCGTCCGGATTGCGATGGGCCACCGGCTGGGCGGCATCGCGGGCGTTTTCCCAGGCCTCGATGGCGTCCGGCAGCATCAGGTTCGACACCGTGAAGCCGGTCAGGCCCGCCTTGGGCTTGGCGCCCCGGCCCGTGGCGCCCTCGTCGCGGATTTCACCGCCGGCGCCGGTGGAGGCACCCGGGAACGGCGAGATCGCGGTCGGGTGGTTATGGGTCTCCACCTTCATCAGCGTGTGGGTCAGCGCCTCGTGGCGGCCGTACTGCTGGTCCGCGCCGCGCGGGAACCAGCGCTCGGCCATATCGCCTTCCATCACGGCCGAGTTGTCCGAATACGCGACGATCGAGCCCTGCGGATTCAGCTGGTGCGTATTGCGGATCATCGCGAACAGCGACTTGTCCTGGCTCACGCCGTCGATCGTCCACGTGGCGTTGAAGATCTTGTGGCGGCAGTGCTCGCTGTTCGCCTGCGCGAACATCATCAGTTCCACGTCGGTCGGGTTGCGGCCGAGCTTGGCGTAGGCGTCGAGCAGATAGTCGATCTCGTCCTCGGACAGCGCGAGACCCATCGCCGTGTTGGCCTCCTCCAGCGCGGCGCGGCCGGTGGCGATGTCCACGAAGCGCAGCGGCTTGGCCGGCAGTTCCTGGAACAGCCCAGCGGCGTCCTCGCGCGAGGCGGTCACGGTTTCGGTCATGCGGTCGAACAGATGCGCGGCCACGGCGGCACGCACGTCGGCGTCCAGCGTCTTGCGGCCACGCAGCAGGCCCTTCTTGCAGATCACGGTGATCTCCACGCCACGCTCGATGCGGTGCACGTGGGACAGCCCGCAGTTATGCGCGATGTCCGTGGCCTTGCTGGCCCATGGCGAGATCGTGCCGAACCGCGGAATCACCACGAAGCGGTCGCCCTCGGTCTGGGCCGTGAACGGCGTGCCGTAGGTCAACAGCGCGGCAATGCGCGACTGGTCTTCGGCGGAAAGCGGGGTGTCGGTATCGACGAAATGCAGAAACTGGCCATGTACCGATTCAATATCGGCATCGATCTGTTTGAGCGTGGCAAGCAGGCGTTGCTGGCGGAAGGCGGAAAGCGCCAAAGCGCCGGGGAAGCACGAGAAATGCGCCATGATCGTAGCGGTCGGGAGGCGTAGGGAGGTCGGGGCTGGCGGCCGCCGGCACCGCTGAGTGGGGAACCGGCTGGCGGGAAACCGCTATTGTACCTTGCCGGGGCCCGCTTTTTGCATTGCGCAATGGGACGGAGGCGGACATGGACGTCCAAATCGGCTGCGACACCGGCAAGTGCAGCGGACGCACCGTTTTAGTGCGCCATGAATCACTTGATTGATAGCCGATGCTTAGAGCGACGTCGCCGAGCGTGCCGCCTGCTCGTACAAGCCGGTCAACACCCGCAAAAGGCGCGCAAGTTCGCCAATCTCGATGTTTTCCTCGCTACCTTCGGTGAAATTGCTGGTCAGGCACTGCTCGCGGATCTCGCGATAGCGGGCGCAGGCCTCGGCGCCGGCCTGCGTGGTGGCGTAGGTGGCCTCTTTGCCCACCCGCTCGCCGGCGACCAGCCCCAGGCCTGCCAGCTTCTTCAGCGCGTAGGTGACAAGATGGGTGTCTTCCACATTCAGCACGAAGCAGATATCGGCCAGCCGCTTGGCCCGGCCCCGGTGATTGACGTGGTGGAGCACCAGCACGTCCAGGAAGGTCAGGTCGCGCACGCCAGCCGCGCCCATGCAGCGCACCACCCAGCGGCTGTAGGCGTTGTAGGCCGTGTTCAGGCCGAACTCGAACTCGGACAATTCCGGGCTCCGCACCGAGACGAGGTGCGACGATGAGACGATGTTGACGCCGGCGGCGCGGCCCAGCGTGGCGGGAGGCCGGACGGCGGCCGATGGCGCGTCGTCGGACGCGCTGGCCTGGACTGGCTTGCGTGCCATGAAGCAGGTCTCCCTTCGAAGATGAATAAAATTCGTCGAATCACGACAGATTGTTGACGAATTATCGAGGTGAAGTCGGCCTGAGTCAAAAAACCGGCTCAGAACCAGGCGCGAACGCCGGCCACGAAGCGGGTCTCGCCACTGCGGCCACCGGCCGTGCGGACCATGTCGGCGGTATTGCCGAACGACTGGTAGCGCTCCACGCCGATATAGGGTGCGAACTGCCGGCTGATCTCGTAGCGCAGCCGGATGCCGACCGTCCCGCTCGACAGCCCGCTGCCGACGCCCGTCTCCGGATCGTTCTTCCCGTACAGATTGGCCTCGATACGCGGCTGGAGGATCCACCGCTGCGTCAGCAGCAGCTCATATTCCGCCGCCAGGCGCAGCGCGGTGCGCCCTTCTGTGCCGACATAGGCCGTCGCGTCCAGCTCGAACCAGTACGGCGCCAGCCCCTGGATGCCCATCGCCAGCCAGTTCCGGGCCGGCCGGCCATGGCCGACATCGTTCCGGAAGCCGAGTTGGGTGTCCCAGTACGAGCCCACCGCGTGGCCCCAGAGCAATTCCGTGCGCGCATCGTGCACCCTGCCCTGCGCGGCCCCCCCTTCGGCCTTGATCACGAGCCGATTGTAGGTACCGCCGAACCACGCTTGGGCCTCGTAGGCGGCGGCATTGTTGCCGTTGCCGTGCGCCCATTCGAGCCGATCGATCAGCACCGAGCCGAAGGGGTGCTCATCCATCATGTGCAAGGACCGATGGCCGCCCAGTGCGTACTGGCCGACGCCCAGCTGGTAACCATCCGAATACGCGTGCGGGTCGCGCGCATCGGCGGGCGCGCTGCCACCCTGCATCGCATCGTGCTGGGCCAGCGCAGCGCTCGTGCCCAGCCCGGAAAACAGCGCCGCGACAATCATTCTTTTCCGAAATTGCAGCGTCATCATGCCACCACCACTTCGCGGAACATGCCGGCGTCCATATGCATCATCAGGTGGCAATGCCAGGCCCAGCGGCCGAGCGCGTCGGCGGTGACGAGGAAGCTGATGCGCTGCGCGGGCTGAACCGGGATGGTGTGCCGCCGCGCCTGGAAGGAGCCGTCCGGCGCCTCAAGCTCGCTCCACAGGCCGTGCAGGTGCATCGGGTGGGTCATCATCGTGTCGTTGTGGAGGATCACGCGCAGCCGCTCGCCGTGGCGGAAGCGCACCGGCGTCGATTTGCCGAACTCGACCCCATCGAATGACCACGTGTAGCGTTCCATATTGCCGGTCAGGTGCAGTTCGACTTCACGCCCCGGGCCGCGCTGGTCCATCGGGCCGCCGATCGTATACATGTCCGAGAGGGTCAGCACGCGCCGCCCGTTGTTGCGCAGGCCAATGCCGGGGTCGTCGAGGTTGGTGCGGGCCATGTCGACGCGCATGTCGGTGCTCGGGCCGTATTCGGTGCGCGCGTGGCGCGCCTTGGTGCTGGGCACCCGGAGCCGGTCGGGCGCGGCCATGCCGTGCTGGCTGTGATCCATGGCGCCGTGGTCCATGTGCCCCATCGCAGCGTGATCCATCGCGCCGTGATCCATCGCCCCATGGTCCATCGCTCCATGGTCCATGCTGCCCATCATGTCGACCGGGGTGAGCCACTCGGGCTGGTCCAGCGGCGGCACGGGCGCCTTGATCCCATCCCGCACGGCCAGCGTGCCGCGCGCGTAGCCGCTCCGGTCCATCGACTGGGCGAAGACCGTGTGGGCGTCGTCGGTCGGCGTCACCAGCACGTCGCAGGTCTCGCCGGGGCCGAATCGGAATTCGTCCACGGAAACCGGGTCGATGCCCTGCCCGTCCACCTGGACCACCTTGAGCTTCAGCCCCGGAATCMGCACGTCGTAGAACGTATTGCCGGCGCCGTTGATAAAGCGCAGCCGCACCGTCTCGCCAGCGCGGAACAGGCCGGTCCAGTTGCCGGCCGGCGTGACGCCGTTCATCAGGTAGGTCAGCGTGGCGCCCGAGAGATCGGCCAGATCCGTCGGATTCATCCGCATCTGGTTCCACATCTTGCGCTTCTCCAGCGCGGCGCCCAGGCCGTCCTGCGACACATCGCGGAAGAAGTCGCCCACCGTGGGCCGGTTGTAGTTGTAGTAGTCGCTCTGGGTCTTGAGCTTGGACAGGATGCGCATCGGGTCTTCTTCCGTCCAGTCGGACAGCAGCACCGAATAGTCGCGATCCGCGCGGATCGTGTCGTCATCGCCATCGATCACAATCGCGCCGTAGACGCCGGTCATCTCCTGGAAGCCGGAATGCGAGTGGTACCAGTAGCTGCCGCTCTGCGCCACCTTGAAGCGGTAGGTGAACGTCTCGCCGGGCGCGATGCCCGGGAAGCTGATCCCGGGCACACCGTCCATCTGGTACGGCAGCAGGATGCCGTGCCAATGGAGCGACGTGGGCTCGTTCAGCCGATTGGTCACGCGGATCGTCACCGTATCGCCCTTGCGCCAGCGCAGCGTGGGGCCGGGCAGCATGCCGTTGATGGTCGGGGCGATGGTTTTCCGGCCGGTGAAGTCCACCACCGCGTCCTGGATGACGAGATCGAACTCGGTGCCGCGCAGCACCGGCGCGGTGCCGCTGCCGGCGCGGGCCGGGCCGGTGGACGCCTGCGCCCATGCCGGCACGGCGCCAACCGCCCCCAGCACGCCGCCTGCCGCCAGGCCCTGAACGAATCGACGCCTTGTCAGGCCGCGCGGCGATGACAGCAACAGCCCCGCCGGAGATATGGGTCGCATGCAATGAATCCTTGGTGTCTCTTATATAGGCGCAGCCAGCTTAGTGACTTCGCAGTAACCGACAAATGACCCGAACATTACATTCCGGTAATCTTCTTGTCATGTTGAGGGAGCGACATACACTGTTGCCTCGCACGGATGGGAGTGGGCATGAAGCTGCTGGTGGTGGAAGACGAGCCGAAAACCGGGGAATACCTGAGGCAGGGCCTGACCGAGGCCGGCTTCGTCGTGGATCTGGCCGTCAACGGTCAGGACGGCGGGCACCTGGCGATKACCGAGGCCTACGACCTGCTGATCCTCGACGTGATGCTGCCCGGCATGGACGGCTGGCGCGTCCTCCAGACCCTGCGCGGGGCCGGCAACCCCGTGCCCGTGTTGTTCCTGACCGCCCGCGACAGCGTGGCCGACCGGGTCAAGGGGCTGGAACTGGGCGCCGACGACTACCTCGTCAAACCCTTTGCCTTTTCCGAGTTGCTGGCCCGGGTCCGGACCCTGCTCCGGCGCGGCACCGCCATCGTGCAGCTGGACCGCATCGAGATCGGCGACCTTGTGCTCGACCTCGCCCGCCGCCGGGCCACGCGCGCCGGCCGCCGCATCGTGCTGACCGGCAAGGAATTCGCCCTGCTGGAACTGCTGGCCCGCCGGCGCGGCGAGGTGCTGCCGCGCTCGCTGATCGCCTCGCAGGTCTGGGACATGAATTTCGACAGCGACAGCAACGTGATCGACGTGGCCATCCGCCGGCTGCGCGCCAAGATCGACGATGACTTCGAACCCAAGCTGATCCAGACCGTGCGCGGCATGGGCTACGTGCTCGAGGTGCCGGAGGACGAGGCGTGAGGCGCCGATACTCGCTCACCACGCGGCTGACAGTGCTGTTCTCGCTGTCGTCGGCGGTGGTGCTGCTCGGGCTGGCCGGGCTGATCCTCTCGGCCATGGACAGCCATTTCGCCGATGAGGACTACGCGCTGCTGCGGGATAACCTCCGCGTCATCGAAAAATCGCTGGCGGCGGGCGCTTCGCCCCAAGCACTTCATGCGGGCCATGCCGGCGACCCCTACGCGCACCACGCCGGCGTGCTGATCCACCTCCGCGAGCCCGATGGCCGCACCCGCTACGCCACCCCGGATTTTGACTTCACGGCAGCGCTGGCCGCCCGGCCGGTCCACGAAGAAGGCGAAGATCGCCTCGCCTGGCAGCAGGCCGGCAAGCGCTACCGGGGCCTGCGCGCGGCGGTGCCGGCGGGCGATGCCGCCCGGCCCATCGGCGTGATCCTGGCGATGGACACCGACATCCACGAGCATTTCCTGCGCGCGTTCCGCCGCTCGCTGGTGCTCTACGTGGCGCTGGCGGTGCTGGCGAGCGGCCTGTTCGGCTGGTGGGCGGCGCGGCGCGGACTGTCGCCGMTGCGTGCGATGGCCTCGCGCGCCAAGGCCGTGACCGGCGACAAGCTCGACCAGCGCATGCCCGTGGAGGCCGTGCCGGTCGAGATGGCCGCCCTGGCCGCCGACCTGAACGCGATGCTGGCGCGCCTGCAGGACGACTTCCGCCGGCTGTCCGAATTCTCGTCGGACCTCGCCCACGAACTGCGCACGCCGCTGACCAACCTGATGACGCAGACCCAGGTGGCGCTCTCGCAGCCGCGCGACGCGGCCCGCTACCGCGACGTGCTGGTCTCGAACGTCGAAGAGCTGCAGCGCCTGTCGCGCATGGTCTCCGACATGCTCTACCTCGCCAAGATGGAGCATGGGCTCGACCTCCCCCACAAGGAGTCGATCTCGATCGGCACCGAGGTGCTGGCCCTGTTCGAGTTCTACGAGGCGCTGGCCGAGGACAAGGGCATCGCCCTGCGGCTGGTGGGCGATGCGCGCATCGACGGCGACCGCCTGATGCTGCGGCGCGCGCTCAGCAACCTGCTGTCGAACGCGCTGCGCTACACCCCCGAGCGCGGCAGCGTCACGGTCACCGTCACCCGGCAGGCGGGCGAGGTGGAAGTCGCCGTGGAGAACGACGGCCCCGGCATCGCGCCGGACCTGCTGCCCTCTTTGTTCGATCGCTTCTTCCGGGGCGACAAGTCGCGCGCCCGGCCGGAGTCCGAGACGGTGGGCCTGGGGCTGTCGATCACCCGCGCCATCGTCGCCGCGCACGGCGGCAGCATCTCGGTGCGCTCCGCGCCTGGCACCACCCGTTTCGCGATGCAATTCCCCCCGCCCGCCCGCGAGCCGGCCGCGTCCTGACCCGCGCGGCGCGCCCGCCACATCCAGACGAACCCTATCTGTCGGCGCCGGGCGCTTCTTGCTACCCTGTGGATTCCCGAAGCCATGCCCGGTGCGCAGCCACTGGGCACGGCCCTTGCATTCGAAGCCATCGTGCAATGCTCACCGCGCGGCGACCGAGCCAGAAGCCGCGCGCGTGATCGCGGCGTACGTCATGTCTCAGACAATCGAACCCTGTATTGCCTGATATCTGACGCGCGCCCGGTAGTTCCAACCCGCGCAGTCGGGCAGGCGCCCACGCGCAACACCAGGAGAGATCGAGATGCGAGTCAAGGCAATGGCAGTTGCGGCGGCAGCCCTGCTGCTTGGCAGCACGGCAGCATGGGCGGACACCAAGTGGGACCTGCCCACCGGCTATCCGGCCACCAACCTGCACACCGAGAACCTGCAGCAGATGGCCAACGACGTGGAAAAGGCCACCGGCGGCAAGCTCAAGATCCTGCTCCATCCCAATGGCTCGCTGCTCAAGGCCAACGAAATCAAGCGCGGCGTGCAGACCGGCCAGGTGCAGATGGGCGAGATCCTGATGTCCACGCTGGCCAACGAGAACCCGGTCTTCGGCGTGGATGCCGTGCCATTCCTGGCCACCAGCTACGCCGATGCCTTCCAGCTCTGGCAAGCCTCCAAGCCGGTGACCGAGAAGGTGCTGGACCGCCAGGGCATGAAGTTGCTCTACGCCGTGGCCTGGCCGCCGCAGGGCATCTACGCGAACAAGCCGATCAACAGCGCCGCCGACATGAAGGGCCTGAAATGGCGCGCCTATAACCCGGCCACGTCGAAGATCGCCGAACTGGTCAGCGCCCAGCCCGTGACGATCCAGGCGGCCGACCTCGCCCAGGCACTCGCCACCGGCACGGTCAACTCGTTCATGTCCTCCGGCGCCACCGGCGTGGACACCAAGGTCTGGGAATCGGTCAAGTACTTCTACACCGTGGACGCCTGGCTGCCCAAGAACATGCTGGTGGTCAGCAAGAAGGCCTTCGCCGCGCTGGACAAGCCCACGCAGGACGCCCTGCTCAAGGCCGTGGCCGATGCCGAGAAGCGCGGCTGGCAGGTTTCCGAGCAGAAGACGCGCGACTACCTGGCCACGCTGGCGAAGAACGGCATGACCGTGGCACCGCCCTCGCCCCAGCTGAAGAGCGATATGCAGAAGGTTGGCCAGGTCATGGTCGACGAATGGGCCAAGAGCGCCGGCGACGACGGCAAGGCCATCCTCGGCGCCTACAAGAAGTAACCCCCATGACCACTCCGTTGCCTGACAAGCGCTGGCTGGATCGCTGGCTGGACTTCTGCGCCGTGCTGGGCGCGCTCTGCATCCTTGCGGTGTGCATCGTCATGATCGCCATGTCGATCTCGCGCGAGACCACCATCACGCTCAAGGGCGGCGACGACATCGTCGCCTGGCTGTGCGCCGCCTCGGCCTTCCTCGTCCTCGGACAGACCTTCCAGCACGGCGGCATCGTGCGCGTGGAGATGCTGCTCGAGGCCGTGGGGCCGCGCCGCCGCTGGATGCTGGAGCTGCTCTCGCTCTCCATCTGCCTGCTGTTCGCCGGCTACGCGTCCTGGGCGCTGGGCACCTTCGCCTGGCAGAGCTGGGATATTGGCGATGTGTCGCAGGGGCAGATCGTGATTCCGCTCTGGATTCCGCAGAGCTTCGCCGTGATCGGCGCGGTGGGCTTCCTGCTCGCCGTGGCCGACGAATGGCTGCGCGTGGTGCGGCGCCTGAAGCCGCGCTACCAGCTGGCGCAGGAGGCCAAGCTGGCGTCGGGCGACTTCGGGGAGACGATCTGATGAGTACCGTTGTCGTCGCATTGATCCTGCTGGTCGTGCTGGTGGTCTTCCTGGCGGTGGGGACGTGGATTCCGGTGGCCATCGCGGTCACCTCGTGGGTGGGGCTGGTGGTGTTCTCGGACCACGATGCGCTGGTCAACCTCGCCAACGCGTGGTGGTCGTCGAGCGCCTCCTACACGCTGGCCTCGCTGCCGCTGTTCGTGTGGATGGGCGAGATCCTGTTCCGGACCAAGCTGTCCGAGCAGATGTTCTCGGGGCTCTCGCCCTGGCTCAACTGGCTGCCGGGCCGGCTGATGCACGTGAACATCCTGGGCTGCGGCATCTTCGGGTCGGTGTCGGGCTCGTCAGCGGCCACCTGCGCGACCATCGCCAAGTCGGCGCTGCCCGAGTTGACCCGGCGCGGCTACGACGAGCGCATGACGCTCGGCTCGCTCGCCACGGCCGGCACGCTGGGCATCCTGATTCCGCCGTCAATCACCATGGTGGTGTACGCGGTATCTGCCGATGTGTCGATCATCCGCGTGTTCCTGGCCGGCTTCCTGCCCGGGCTGCTGCTGATGGTGCTGTTTTCGGGCTACATCGTGGTCTGGGCGCTGATGAACCCGAAGCGCGTGCCGCCCGCCGAGACCTTCGGCTGGCGCTCGCGGCTGGCTTCCATCCGCCAGTTGATGCCGTGCATCGTGCTGATCGCGTTCATCACCTGGATCATGATGGCCGGCTACTCCACCGCCACCGAGGCCGCGGCCTATGGTGTGGTGGCGTCGCTGGCGCTGGCCTGGATGGGCGGGTCGCTCACGCGCCGCGCGTTCTGGGACAGCCTGATGTCGGCCACGCGGCTCACGGCGATGATCATGTTCGTGCTGGGCGCCACCTCGTTCCTCTCGGTGACCATGAGCTTCACGGGCATTCCGCGCGCGCTGGCGGAGTGGGTGGCGGCGCTGCACCTGTCCCCGTGGGCACTGATCGGCGTGCTGACGATCATCTACATCGTCCTCGGCACCGCCCTGGACGGCATCTCGATGATCGCCCTGACCACTGCCACGGTGCTGCCGATGGTGCAGCAGGCCGGCTTCGATCTGGTATGGTTCGGCATCTTCATCGTACTGCTGGTGGAGATTGCCGAGGTCACGCCGCCGGTCGGGTTCAACCTGTTCGTGCTACAGAGCATGACCGGCAAGGACAGTAACTACATCGCCCGGGTATCGCTGCCATTCTTCATGATGATGGTGCTCGCCATCGCCATCGTGACGGTCTGGCCGGCCGTGGTCACGTGGCTGCCGGACGTGGTGATGGCGAAGGAGCTGAAGTAGCGGCGGCGCCATCGAGGGTTCATCGACACAGGGACAAACCGCCAAGATGCATGTGATTGTGATCGGTGCCGGCGTGATCGGCGTGTGCTCCGCCTGGTACCTGCGCCAGGCCGGTTTCTCCGTGACGGTGCTCGAGCGGCGCGGCGCGCCGGCGCAGGAGGCCAGCTTCGGCAATGCCGGCGTCATCGCGCCGGGCTACGTCACGCCGTGGGCCGCGCCGGGCATGCCGGGCAAGGTCCTGCGGACGCTGTTCCAGCGCGAATCCCCCGTTGTCTTCCGGCCCAGCGCCGATCCGGCCATGTGGCGCTGGATCGGCCGCTGGCTGCGCGAGTGCCAGCCGGAGCGCTACCGCGCCAACAAGCTGCGCATGCAGCGCCTGGCGTTCTACAGCCGCGACTGCCTGCATGGGCTGCGCGAGGCGCTGGAGATCGAGTACGAGCAGTCGCGCGGCTATCTGCAACTGTTCCGCACCCAACGGGACCTCGACCTCGCCGCGCCGGCGCTGGCCGTGCTGCGCGAGAACCGCGTGCCCCATCAGTTGGTCGATGCCGCCGGCTGCCGGCGGATCGAACCCGGCCTGGCTGCCGACACGGCACTGGCGGGCGGCCTCCATCTTCCCGAAGATGAATCGGGCAACTGCCCGATGTTCGTGCGACGGCTGCACCAGCATGCCGAAGCGGCGGGTGTGCAATTCCGGCTCGATACCGATGTGGCCCGGCTGCGCCCCACTGACAGTGGCGGCCTGACAGTCGAACTGGCCGCTCCGCGCGGCGCCACGCCCGAGACCCTGCAGGCGGACCGCGTGCTGGTGGCCGCCGGCGTCGGCAGTGCCGCGCTGCTGCGCCCCCTGGGGCTGCGCGTGCCGCTCTATCCGGTGAAGGGCTATTCGGCCACGGTCATGGTGCGCGACGAGCTACAGGCGCCGCTCGCCGCCCTGATGGACGAGTCGTACAAGGTGGCCATCACGCGCATGGGCAACCGGCTGCGCGTGGCGGGCACGGCCGAACTCGGCTCGCGCCGGCTGGACCCGCGCCCGGCTGCGCTCGACACGCTGATCAAGGTGGCGCGCGACTGGTTTCCGGTGGCGGGCCACTACAACGAGGCCACGCTGTGGGCCGGCGCCCGGCCGATGCTGCCGGACGGCCCGCCGCTGATCGGCGCCACGCGCGTGCCCGGCCTGTTCCTGAACCTCGGCCATGGCTCCACGGGCTGGGCGATGGGCTGCGGATCGGGCAAAATCGCGGCGGACCAGATTGCCGCCAGCGCGGGACAAGGCGACGGACCGGCCATCGACATGGACGGCCTCACCCCTGCGCGCTACGGCCTGGCCTCCGCTTGATACTGGCCTGATGCCGACCATGACCGCCTCGCCCTCCCCGTCTTCCCCACTGCCTGACTGGCTGCCGCTCGACCCCACCGGCACCGACGCCACGCCGCTTCATGACGTGGCCACGATCCGCGAGATCGAGCATGCGGCGCTGGCGGCACTGCCCGCCTTCACGCTGATGACGCGCGCCGGCCATGCCGCCGCCGACTGGCTGGCGCGGCAGGTGCCGGAGGGCCGCATCGTCCTGCTGGCTGGCGCCGGCAACAATGGCGGCGATGCGCTGGTCGCGGCCACGCGGCTGCACCAGTCGGGGCGGCAGGTCGAAGTCTGGCTGACTGCCGAGACCGACCGGCTGCCGCCCGATGCCTCGCGTGCCTGGACCGAGGCCCGCACGGCCGGCGTGCCGCTGCTGGCCGTGCCGGCCGACCCGTCCAACACCACCGCTGCCCTGCCGCCCTGGCCGGCGGGCTGCACTGCCCTGGTCGACGGCCTGCTCGGCATCGGCCTGAACCGCCCGGCGGACGGCAACGTGGCGCGCTGGATCGATCATGTGAACGCCGCCGGACTGCCGGTGTACGCGCTGGACATTCCAAGCGGGCTGTCCGCCGATACCGGCGCGGGCCGACCGGCCATCCGCGCGCGCCGCACGCTGACCTTCATCGCCGCCAAGCCGGGCTTGCTCACGCTGGACGGCCGCGACTGCGCAGGCGAGATCGACATCGCCCCGCTCGGCCTGCCCTATCCGCCGGCGCAGGCCGCCATCGCCCATGTGAACCTGCCGGGCGCATTCCGCGATGCGCTGCCGGGGCGCCCGCATGCGGTGAACAAGGGCACCTTTGGCTCGCTGGCGGTGCTCGGCGGCAGCCACGGCATGGCCGGGGCGCCGCTGCTCGGCGCGCGGGCGGCGCTGCATCTGGGCGCGGGGCGCGTGCATGTGGGCTTCCTCGCCCAGCCGGCGCCGTTGATGGACCCGGTCCACCCCGAACTGATGCTGCACGATGTGGCCGACATGGCCGTCGAGACCATGTCCGCGCTGGTCATCGGGCCGGGCATGGGTACCGGCGGCGCGGCGGGCAAGCTGCTGGGGCAATGGATCGACACCTGCGCCAAGGCCAGCCCACCCCCGCCGCTCGTGCTCGACGCCGATGCGCTGAACCTGCTGTCTGGCGACAAGACCCTGGCCGATGCGTTGCGCGCCAGCGGCGTGCCGCACGTGATGACGCCGCATCCGCTGGAAGCAGCGCGGCTGCTCGGCTGCACCGTGGCCGAGATCCAGCGTGACCGCCTTGGCGCCGCGCGCGCGCTGGCCGCCGCATGGCAGGCCACGATCGTGCTGAAGGGCTCCGGCACGCTCATCGCGGCGGCTGGCGTGGACAGCATCGCCATCAATCCGACCGGCAACGCCGCGCTGGCCACGGCCGGCACGGGCGATGTGCTGGCCGGCATGATCGGCGCGCTGCTGGCGCAAGGCATGGCGCCGAAGGACGCCGCCTGCGCGGCGGTCTGGATCCATGGGTGCGCCGCCGACCGGTTGGTCGCCAGCGGCACCGGCCCGGCGGGCATGACTGCCAGCGAACTCTATCTGCCCGCCCGCGACATCCTCAATGCGCTGATCCAGGGCCGGACGGCATGACCCAGGCCGCCAGTCTCACCACGGGCGACGATCCGCGCCGTCGCCTGCTGACCGGCATCGCGCTGCTGGTGCTCGGCCAATGGATCCTGAGCCTGCTCGACGCCACCGGCAAGACGCTGACCCAGCAGGGCCTGCCCGTGGTCGCGGTGGCCTGGGTGCGCTATCTCGGCCATGTCGTGGCCATCTTCCTGTTGCTGGGGCCGACGCGCTGGCGGCTGCAGTATCGGCCCTCGCGGCCACGCCTCCAGTGGCTGCGCGGCGTGCTGATGCTGGCATCGACGCTGGTGTTCTTCAGCGTGCTGCGCCTGATGCCGCTGGCGCAGGCCACCGCCCTCAACTTCTGCGCGCCGCTGTTCGTGGTGGCGCTATCGCCGTGGCTGCTCGGTGAGCGCCCGGGGGCGCACGCGCGCTGGACGCGCTGGATCGGCGTCGCCATCGGCTTCGCCGGCATGCTGGTGGTGGTGCGGCCCGGCGGCGAACTGAGCACGCTCGGCGTGGGGCTGGGGTTGCTGTCCGCGATGTTGTTCGCGCTGCTGCAAATGCTGACGCGCCACATCGCCGCCCATGACGCGCCGATGACCACGCTGATCCAGAGCGGCGTGACCGGCGCGGTGCTGACCACGCTCATCGTGCCATTCTTCTGGTTCGAGGCGGTTCCCACGCCGGCGCAGGCCGCGCTGCTGCTGTCCGCCGGCATCACCGGGTCACTTGGGCATTACTTCGTGATCCGCGCGTTCCAGTACGCCGATGCCTCGTTCCTGAGCCCCTTCCTGTACCTGCAGATCTTCTCGGCCACGGTGGTCGGGTACTTCGCATTCGGGCAGTTGCCG
The DNA here is from genome assembly GCF_056396345.1 of Cupriavidus sp. 05T42. Classification (NCBI taxonomy): domain Bacteria; kingdom Pseudomonadati; phylum Pseudomonadota; class Betaproteobacteria; order Burkholderiales; family Burkholderiaceae; genus Cupriavidus; species Cupriavidus sp. 05T42. The sequence continues at coordinate 161,286 of NZ_JBFTLH010000009.1, read as the reverse complement.
GACTGGACCACCGCGCTCGGCATCGCCGTGATCTGCGTGGGCGGCGTCTGCGTGGCCGGCGGCGAGCCGTTGCTGCGCCGTGTGGCGGGCCGGCTCGCGGCACGCGCCCGTCCCCGCACTTGAGGGGCAGCAGGGGAACGCACCACGTCGGACAATGTCCGATAAAACACGGACGCCATGGCTGCTAAGGTAGCGTGTGCGTCCGCCCATCCGCCCTTGGTGACGCAATCGGAACAAAAGACGGGAAAGATCCGTCCGTTACCGCGCATGTACCGCCAAATTCCGGCGATATACTACCGCTGCCCGCCACGCCGGGCGTTTGCCCCCCTGAGACAAACCGAACACCGCATGCCGACTGAACTCCACGCCTGGACCGCCCTTCGCCAACACCACGACGCCATCCGCCATACGCCGATGCAGGACTGGTTTGCCGAAGCCGAAGCCGCCCGGCGGGTCGAGGACTTCTCGCTGGAAGCCGCCGGCCTGTACCTGGACTACTCCAAGAACCGCATCACGTTCGAAACCTTCGCGCTGCTGATGAAGCTGGCCGAGGAAGCCGGCGTGACGCAGCGCCGGGACGCCATGTTCGCGGGCGAACACATCAACACCACCGAAGACCGTGCCGCCCTGCACGTGGCGCTGCGCGCGCTGCCCGATGCGCCGTTCAAGGTCGATGGCGTCTCCGTGATGCCGGCCATCCATGACGTGCGCTGCCGTATGCAGGACTTTTCCGAGCGCGTGCGCGGCGGCGCCTGGACCGGTTCCACGGGCCAGACCATCACCGATGTCGTCAACATCGGCATCGGCGGGTCTGACCTCGGCCCGCGCATGGTCTGCCGCGCGCTGGCGCACCTGGGCGACCAGACCGGGCCGCGCATCCACTTCGTCTCCAACGTAGACGGCACCGAACTGGCCGAAACGCTCGTCCGACTGAACCCGGCGCGCACGCTGGTCATCGTCTGTTCCAAGACGTTCACCACGCTCGAGACCATGGCCAACGCGCGCAGCATGCGCGACTGGTTCCTGCGCAACGGCGTTCCCGAGAACCAGCTCGCGCGGCATTTCGTGGCGGTGTCCACCAATCGCGAGGCCGTGACCGAGTTTGGCATCGACCCCGCCAACATGTTCGAATTCTGGGACTGGATTGGCGGCCGCTTCTCGCTGTGGTCTTCAGTGGGCCTGTCGATCGCGCTGGCCGTGGGCTTTGATGCCTTCGACGACCTGCTGCTCGGCGCGCGCGCCATGGACGATCACTTCCGCACCGCCCCGCTGGCGCGCAACATGCCCGTGGTGATGGCGATGCTGGGCATCTGGTATCGCAATTTCTTCGGCATGCCGACCAGCTGCATGGCGCCGTATTCGACCTCGCTCGAACTCTTCCCGGCGTTCCTGCAGCAGCTGGAAATGGAGAGCAACGGCAAGTCGGTCCAGCTGGACGGCCAGCCGGCGCACGTGCAGACCTCGCCCGTGGTCTGGGGCACGGCCGGCACCAATGGCCAGCACGCCTACTTCCAGATGATTCACCAGGGTTCGCAGATCGTGCCGGTCGACTTCGTGGCACCGCTGGTGCCGCCGCGCAGCCTGCCCGGCCATCATGCCAAGCTGCTGGCCAACTGCTTCGCGCAGGCCGAGGCGCTGATGCGCGGGCGCAGCGCCGAGGAGCTACGCGCGGCCGGCATGACCGACGAGGACCGCCTGCCCCACATGGTGTTCGAGGGCAACCGCCCGAGCAACACGCTGCTGATGGAAGACCTGACGCCGCATGTGCTCGGCGCGCTGATCGCGCTCTACGAGCACCGCACGTTCGTGCAGGGCGTGGTGTGGAATATCAATTCGTTCGACCAGTGGGGCGTGGAGCTGGGCAAGATCCTTGCGCGCCCGATCGAGGCCGAACTCAATGGCAGCGCCCAGGCTACGCACGATGCGTCCACGGCGGCGCTGATCGCCCGCGCGCGCCCCGTGCTGGCGCGCGGCTGACGCCGCGCCCGCCGGAGCGTCAGACTTCGGTGCCCATCCACTCGTCGCTGGCCACGCGGCCGGCGTCGATGGTCAGGATGCGGGCGCAGCGCGCCGCCACGGAGCGGTCGTGCGTGACCAGTACCAGCGTGGACCCGGCATTGCGGTTCAGCTCGAACATCAGCGCGATCACGGCCTCGCCGGTGCTCGTGTCGAGGCTGCCGGTCGGCTCATCGGCGAACAGGATGTCCGGCCGGGCGACGAACGCCCGCGCCAGCGCCACGCGCTGCTGCTCACCACCGGAAAGCGTGCGCGGATAGTGGGTCAGGCGCTTGCCCAGGCCCACGCGCACGAGCATTTCCGTGGCACGCTCGCGCACGCGGTCGGTCTCGCCGCGCAACTCGAGCGGCAGCATCACGTTTTCGAGCGCTGTCAGGTGGCCCACCAACTGGAACGACTGGAACACGAAGCCCACGTGCCGGCCACGCAGCGCGGCGCGCTGGTCTTCATCGAGCGTGAACAGATCCTGGCCGTGCAGCCGCACCGAGCCCGTGCTGGGCAGGTCCAGGCCCGCCAGCAGCCCCAGCAGCGTGGATTTTCCCGAGCCGGACGCGCCGACGATGGCCAGCGTTTCGCCCGGCGTGACGGAAAACGAGACGTCGTGCAAAATCGTCAGCGAACCTGTCGTGTCGGCAACGGTCTTTCCGAGTGACTCGACAGCGAGAATGGAAGAGGACATGAGCGAGAGGATTGGATACGGTTGGCGCCCCAGGGCGCTGGCGGCGTGCGGTGCGATGCTGGGCGCGGCGATGTTGATGGCGGCGCTGCCGGCCGGCGCCCAGGCTCAGGCCCAAACTCAGGCCAGGCCAACGGCCGCGAAACCGGCTGCCACCGCTGCGCCCGCGGTGCTGGTGCTTGGCGACAGCCTGTCGGCCGAGTACGGCATCGCGCGCGGCACCGGCTGGGTCAGCCTGCTGCAGGACCGCCTGCACAAGGAGCGCCTCGATTATAGCGTCGTCAATGCCAGCATCAGCGGCGAGACCACGTCGGGCGGCAAGACGCGCCTGCCGGACCTGCTCGCCCGGCACAAGCCGGCCGTGGTGGTCGTGGAGCTTGGCGCCAACGATGCCCTGCGCGGTCTGTCCCTGCAATCCACAGAAACCAACCTGCGCGGCATGCTGACGGCGGCGCGCCAGGCGGGCGCCGGCGTGGTGCTGGTCGGCATGCGGATTCCGCCGAACTACGGCCCCGACTATACCGAGCGCTTCTTCGCGCTCTACAGCAAGCTGGCCAGCGAGTACCGCGTGAGTCTGGTGCCGTTCTTCCTCGACAAGGTGATCGCCCGGCCCGAGTGGTTCCAGGACGACCGCATTCATCCCACCTCCGCCGCCCAGGCCACGCTGCTCGACAATGTCTGGCCGCAGTTGCAGCCGCTGCTGAAAGCGCCGGCGAAAAAGCGCTGAGATCGTCCTCCCCAAACAAAAAACCCCTGCTGGTCGCTGACCGCAGGGGTTTTTTGCTGGCAAGCCGCGCCGGTTACTGCGCTGCGCCTTCGCTGGCCGGTACGTCGGTGGCCGCGATCGGACGCAGGATCTTGACCTTCGCCCGCGCCTTCAGCGTTTCATAGTAGGCGGCGAGTTCGGCCTGGCCGGCCAGTTGGGCCAGCTGTTGCGACTCGGCGTCGCGCTGGCCCGGGTTCGCCTGGGTCGGCGAGCTGACCTTGCCGATGCGATAGATCGCATAACCATCCGCACCGAGGTCCACGCCGACCACAGCGGGCAGCTTGGTCGTGTCGGCGCGCATGATGGCCTCGACCGCCTTCGGCGACAGGCCGTCTGCCTTGGTACGCGACACCGTCACAGCTTGGCCGAAGCCGGCAGCGCTGTCGGCCTTCTTCAACGCTTCGAGCTTGGCTTCGCCATCCTTGCGGGCCAGTTCGGCAGCCTGCTGGGCGACGTAGGCCTGGCGCACCTGGGCTTCCACGTCCTCGAATTTACGCGCGGTCGCCGGGCGATAGTCGACGATACGTGCCGCCACCAGCGTGGTCGGGCCCACCTGCACCGCTTCGGTGTTGCGCTTGTTCTTGAGCGCGTCGTCGCTGAACAGGGCCTTCAGCACCTTCTCATTGTTGAGCGGGTTCTGCGCGCCCAGCGCCAGGTTCGGCGTGCGGGTGACGTTGTCGGCGGTCTGGATCGTCAGCTTGAACTTGTCGGCGGCCGGCTTGAGGCTTTCGGACTGCTCGTAGACGGTGTTGCCGAAGGCATCGGCCAGCTCCGTGTACTTCTTGCTCGCCAGTTGCTTCTTGAGTTCGGCTTCCAGTTCGGGGCGCACGGCCTCGAGCGGCTGCGTCTCGGCCGCCTTGATGCCGGTCAGCTTGATGATGTGGTAGCCGTAGTCGGTTTCCACCACATCGCTGATCTGGCCGTCCTTGAGCGCGTACATGGCGTCCTCGAACGGCTTGACCAGCGCGCCGCGGCCCATGAAGCCGAGGTCGCCGCCCTTCTCCGCCGAACCCGGATCCTGCGACTGCTTCTTCGCCACGTCGGCGAACGTCTCAGGATGCTTGCGCAGGTCTTCCAGCAGCTTGGTGGCCTTGTCCTTCGCGGCCTTGCGGTCGGCTTCCTTGCCGTCCTTGGGCGCTGAGATCAGGATGTGGCTCGCACGGCGTTGCTCGTCGGTCCGGAAACGCGCGATGTTGCTCTCGTAGTAGGACTTGAGCTCTTCCGGCGTCACGGTCTGGCTCGCGGCCAGGGAGTCGCCGGACAGCACCACGTACTCCACCTTCGCCTGTTCCGGCGTGGTGTAGGCCGACACATGCGCGTCGTAGTAGGCCTTCAGCGCGGCGGCGTCAGCCGTGACCTTGGACGTGAAATCAGCCGGCTTGATCGTCAGCGTCTGCACGTCACGCTGTTGGTCGCGCACGGCGATCAGGCGGTCCAGCAGCGACTTCGGCACGAACGCCGTGGTCCCCACGGCGCCGCCAAGCTGCTGCGTGGCCAGTTCGAAGCGCAGGCGCGCATCGAACTGCTCGGGCGTCATGCCCTGCGTGGCCAGCAGTTGGATGTAGGCCTTGTCGTCGAACTTGCCGTCCGCCGTCTTCAGCTGGGCGATGGCCGGGATGTTCTGGATGGCTGCCGCCACCTGGGCATCGGACACCGTCAGATTCTTCTTGGCGGTGGCGTCGGACACCACGCGTTGCAGGATCAGCTGGTTCACCACGGACTGGCGCGCGGCGGCACCTTCGAACATGCGCGGATCGTACTGATTGCCCAGCATCTGGCGCATGCGCTCGCTCTGGTCGCGCACCACGTTGTCCACTTCCTGCACGGTGATTGCGCGACCATCGACCTTGGCGACGTCGTGCGAGGTATCCATGAAGCGCGAATAGCTTTCCACGCCGAAGAATACGAACGACGGGAAGACAAGCACCAGCAGCAGCAAAAGCATCAGGCGCCGGTTGTTGCGTACGAAATCAAGCATGCTGATTCTGGTAAGGGGTTGGCACGAAGACAAACTCCGCGATTCTAGCAGGTGCTGGGCGCGAAACCGTCATTTGCTGATGCGGCAGCGTCACGTAAGCGGGGAATGGCTGGGAAGACAACAGATACAAAAAAACCCGCATGCGCGGGCGATTTTGCTTGGCGGAGTGGACGGGACTCGAACCCGCGACCCCCGGCGTGACAGGCCGGTATTCTAACCAACTGAACTACCACTCCTGCGTGGGTTCCCTTGGGATGGTGAAGTGGTGGGTGCTGAGGGGCTCGAACCCCCGACCTACGCCTTGTAAGGGCGCCGCTCTACCAACTGAGCTAAGCACCCACTAGACCATCGCGGGCTTGCGCGCCCGCTGGGTAATCTCGCTTCGCACGACTCGGCGGTTACTGCCTGGCTGCCGCTGTTTGCGTTGCGAGGCCGCGATTGTAATACGAGACTTTCCGCGTTGCCAACCCCGGCCGCGCAAAAAAAAAATGCCGCGGGGGAACCCCGCGGCATCTTCCTGACAGCGCTCGGTCAATCAGTGATGAATCATCTCGACCGTGGCCTTGGCCTTGTCCGCCACCTCGGCGGGCTTGGCCTCTTCCTCGGCCAGCGGCTCGGGCTTGCGCTCGAGTGCCAGCTCCAGCACCTTGTCGATCCAGCGGACCGGCACGATCTCGATGGCGTTCTTCACGTTGTCCGGAATCTCGGCGAGATCCTTGACGTTCTCCTCGGGGATCAGCACCAGCTTAATGCCGCCACGATGGGCCGCCAGCAGCTTCTCCTTGAGACCGCCGATCGGCAGCACTTCGCCGCGCAGCGTGATCTCGCCAGTCATGGCCACGTCCGCCCGCACCGGAATGCCGGTCAGCACCGACACGAGTGCAGTCGTCATCGCCCCGCCGGCCGACGGACCATCCTTGGGCGTGGCGCCTTCGGGTACGTGGATGTGGATGTCGCGCTTCTCGAACATCTCATCCGTGATCCCCAGGCGACGTGCCCGCGAACGCACCACCGAACGCGCAGCTTCGACTGATTCCTTCATCACATCGCCCAACGAGCCGGTACGCGTGATGTTGCCCTTGCCCGGCATGATGGCGGCTTCGATGGTCAGCAGATCGCCGCCCACCTCGGTCCACGCGAGGCCGGTCACCTGGCCCACCTGGTTTTCCTTGCCGGCCAGGCCGAAGTCGTACTTGCGCACGCCCAGGAACTTGTCCAGGTTCTCCGAATCGACCTTCACCGCGCCCGATTCCTTCTTCAGGAGCAGCAGCTTGACCACCTTCCGCGCGATCTTCGACACCTCGCGTTCCAGCGACCGCACACCGGCTTCCCGGGTGTAGTAGCGGATGATGTCGCGGATGGCCGCTTCGGTGATGTCGATCTCGCCAACCTTCAGACCATTGTTCTTGATCTGCTTGGGCAGCAGGTAGCGCGTGGCGATGTTCACCTTCTCGTCTTCGGTGTAGCCCGAGAGGCGAATCACTTCCATACGGTCCAGCAGCGGCGGCGGGATGTTCAGCGAGTTCGACGTCGCCACGAACATCACGTCCGACAGGTCGAAGTCCACCTCGATGTAGTGGTCCTGGAACGTGTGGTTCTGTTCCGGGTCCAGCACCTCGAGCAGCGCCGACGACGGGTCACCACGGAAGTCCATGCCCATCTTGTCGATCTCGTCGAGCAGGAATAGCGGATTGCGCACGCCAACCTTCGACAGGCTCTGCAGGATCTTGCCCGGCATCGAKCCGATATAGGTCCTGCGGTGGCCGCGGATCTCGGCCTCGTCACGCACGCCGCCCAGTGCCATGCGCACGAACTTGCGGTTCGTGGCGCGTGCCACCGACTGCCCGAGCGAGGTCTTGCCCACACCGGGGGGGCCGACCAGGCACAGGATCGGCGCCTTCACCTTGTCCACGCGCTGTTGCACTGCGAGGTACTCGAGAATCCGTTCCTTGACCTTCTCCAGGCCATAGTGGTCTTCGTCAAGCACGCGCTCGGCGTTCGCGAGGTCATTGTTGACCTTGCTCTTCTTGCGCCACGGCAGGTTGACCAGCGTGTCGATGTAGTTGCGCACGACGGTGGCTTCGGCCGACATCGGCGACATCAGCTTGAGCTTCTTGAACTCGGCGTCGGCCTTCTTCTTGGCCTCCTTGGGCATGCGTGCGGCCTTGATGCGCTTATCCAGCTCCTCAAGGTCGGCGCCTTCCTCGCCCTCGCCCAGTTCCTTCTGAATCGCCTTGACCTGCTCGTTCAGGTAGTACTCGCGCTGGCTCTTTTCCATCTGGCGCTTCACGCGGCCACGGATGCGCTTTTCCACCTGCAGGATGTCGATCTCGCCTTCGAGCTGCGAGAGCAGGCTCTCGAGACGCTCGGTCACATTGACCATCTCGAGGATCTTCTGCTTCTGCTCGAGCTTGATCGGCAGGTGCGCGGCGATGGTATCGGCCAGACGACCAGCTTCATCGATGCCCGACAGCGACGTCAGGATCTCGGGCGGGATCTTCTTGTTCAGCTTCACATACTGGTCGAACTGCGACACGATTGCGCGGCGCAGGGCCTCGGTCTCGGCGGATTCGACCGGCGCGGGCGGCACAGGCACGGCTTCGCACATGAAGTGCGAATCGTCCTCGCTCACCTCGGTGATATTCGCGCGTTGCGTGCCTTCCACGAGCACCTTCACGGTACCGTCGGGCAGCTTCAGCATTTGCAGGATATTCGCGATGCAGCCAACCTCGTACAGGTCGTCAGCCGTCGGCTCGTCCTTGGCAGCCGTCTTCTGGGCCACGAGCATGATGCTCTTGCCCGACTCCATCGCAGTCTCAAGCGCCTTGATGGACTTCGGGCGACCCACGAACAGCGGGATCACCATGTGCGGAAACACCACCACGTCGCGCAGCGGCAACAGTGGGAGGCGAATCGGCTCAGCCGGGAGGAGTTGTGTTCCGGACATCATTTTCCCCAGTCAGTCATTTAAGGCGTAAATAGGGTCACGGGAATCGATTGCAAGGTACCGCCCCCGATTCTTTGTGCCGTCATGCCGCGCGAAAAAGTGCCGCGCAAAGCACCTGTGACCCACTCTGAAACAGCATACCCGCGTTTCCTCCCGTTCGTATCGTCGAATTGAAGAAAAAAAGCCGTTCGCTTTCAGGCGAACGGCCGCTTGATTTTTAAGCCGGTGTGGCATGCACCACGTAGGCCGGCGCGTTCGTCAGTTGGACCCCGCAACCTTGGGCTGCTGCTCTTCGTACATGAGCAGCGGCGGTGCATCGCCGGTGATCGTATTTTCATCGATCACCACCTTTTGCACGCCCTTGTAGTTCGGGAGGTCGTACATGACGTCCATCAGCGACTGTTCCAGGATGGAACGCAAACCGCGTGCCCCCGTCTTGCGACGGATGGCCTTGCGTGCGATGGCGGACAGCGCGGCCGGACGAATCTCCAGCTCCACACCTTCCATCGCCAGCAGCTTCTGGTACTGCTTGAGCAGTGCATTCTTGGGCTCGACCAGGATCTGCATCAGCGCGGCCTCGTCCAGCTTGGCCAGCGTGGCCACCACCGGCAGGCGGCCGATCAGCTCCGGAATCAGGCCGAACTTGATCAGGTCTTCCGGCTCGGTCTGGGGCAGCACCTCGCTGACATCACGTTMTTCCTTGCTCTGCACCTGTGCCGCAAAACCGATGCCGGTCTTGTCCGAGCGCTGCATGATGACCTTTTCCAGGCCGTCGAACGCGCCGCCGCAAATGAACAGGATGTTGGTGGTATCCACCTGCAGGAAGTCCTGATTCGGGTGCTTGCGCCCGCCTTGCGGCGGCACCGAGGCCATCGTGCCCTCGATCAGCTTCAGCAGCGCCTGCTGCACGCCCTCGCCCGACACGTCGCGCGTGATGGACGGGTTGTCGGACTTGCGCGAGATCTTGTCGATTTCGTCGATGTAGACGATGCCGCGCTGGGCCTTCTCGACCTCGTAGTTGCAGTTCTGGAGCAGCTTCTGGATGATGTTCTCGACGTCCTCGCCCACGTAGCCGGCTTCGGTCAGCGTGGTGGCGTCGGCAATCACGAACGGGACGTTCAGCAGCCGGGCCAGCGTCTGCGCGAGCAATGTCTTGCCCGAGCCGGTCGGCCCGATCAGCAGAATATTGCTCTTGGAGAGTTCGACGTCATCCTTCTTGCCAAGATGCTTAAGGCGCTTGTAGTGGTTGTACACCGCTACCGCCAGGATCTTCTTGGCTTGCTCCTGCCCGATCACATACTGATCCAGGCTTTCGCGGATTTCGTGGGGCGTGGGCAGGTCCGAACGCGTGGCGGCCGTGGCGTCCTTATCGGTCGCGGCGGCCTCGTCACGGATGATTTCATTGCACAGGTCGATGCATTCGTCGCAAATGAACACCGACGGGCCCGCGATGAGCTTCTTGACCTCGTGCTGGCTCTTGCCGCAGAACGAGCAATACAGAAGCTTCTCGCTGGATGAACCTTTTTTGTCCGCCATAGGAATCAGTCACATTAGCAGTGTGGTCCCCGCACGGCGGGAGAGCCCCACGGGAAACGCATTAAACGCATCATACGCCAAAACAATTGGCGCAGTCGGCGGCTTCCCCGGCGTGTGGGGCAAAACGCAAAAACGAGGCGCACAGCCTCGTTCCGGTGTAGCCTGCGTCATTTGGCGCAGGCTGTGTGGCGGGAGCCCCGGCGCAGGGCCGTGGGCCGCCCGCTCCGACACACCGGCGTCGGCTCAACCGCGGCGCGAGATGACCTTGTCGATCAGACCGTAGTCCACGGCCTGGTCGCCGCTCATAAAGTTGTCGCGATCGGTGTCGCGGGCAATCTTCTCGACGGGCTGGCCGGTCACTTCCGACAGGATGCTGTTCAGGCGCTCGCGCAGGTACAGGATCTCGCGCGCCTGAATCTCGATGTCCGAGGCCTGGCCACGCGCGCCGCCCAGCGGCTGGTGGATCATGATGCGCGAGTTCGGCAGCGCGCTGCGCTTGCCCTTGGCGCCAGCCGCCAGCAGGAAGGCGCCCATGCTCGCCGCCATGCCCATGCAGAGCGTGGTCACGTCGGGCTTGATGAACTGCATCGTGTCGTAGATCGCCAGGCCGGCGGATACCGAACCGCCGGGCGAGTTGATGTACAGCGACACGTCCTTATCCGGATTCTCGCTCTCGAGGAACAGCAGCTGGGCCACGACCAGGTTTGCGGTCTGGTCGTTCACTTCGCCGACCATGAACACCACGCGCTCCTTGAGCAGGCGCGAGTAGATGTCATACGCGCGCTCGCCCCGGCCGGACTGCTCGACGACCATCGGCACCAGCCCAAGACCCTGGGTTTCCAGAGCAGAGGCCTGCGTCGTGGCGAGACGGTCAAGCAAATCATTGCGGGTCATGCAGGTTCTCCAGGTATTCAGGGAATGCGCCAATCGGCCCCGGCCAGCACTTGCGCGCCAAGCCGGATGCCGCGCAACCGGGGCGCGCCGCGCAATTCGTGCGGCGCGATCCGGTCATGCGAACGCTCAGGCTTGCTGCGCGTTGGTCTCGGCGGTGAGTTCCTCGAACGACACCGACTTGTCCGTGACCTTGGCCTTGTCGCACACGAAATTTACCACGTTGTTTTCGAGCACGTAGGCTTCCATTTCCGCCAGGCGTTGCTGGTCGCCGTAGTACCAGCGCATGACTTCCTTCGGGTCTTCGTAGCTCTTCGCGAAGTCCTCGATTTCCGTCTTGATCTGCTCCGGCTTGGCCTGCAGGCCGTGTGCCTTGACGATCTCGGCCAGGATCAGGCCCAGCTTTACGCGGCGCTCGGCCTGCTGGGTGAACATCTCGGCCGGAATCGGCATGTCCTTGGCGTTCGGCATGCCACGTTGCTCGAGGTCGCGGCGGGCCATTTCCACCAGGCGTTCCTGATCCTGTTCGATCAGGGCCTTGGGCACGTCCAGCTCGCTCACCTTCAGCAGCGCTTCCATGACCTGGTCCTTCAGCATGGCGTGCGTGCGGCGCTTGACTTCGCGCTCGAGGTTTTCGCGGATGTCGGCGCGCATCTTCTCGACGCTGCCGTCAGCGATGCCGAGCGACTTCGCGAAGCCGTCGTCCACTTCCGGCAGGTGCGCCCACTCCACCTTCTTCAGCGTGATCGTGAACTCGGCAGTCTTGCCGGCCACTTCCTTGCCGTGGTAGTCGGCCGGGAAGGCCAGCGGGAACGTCTTGCTCTCGCCCAGCTTCAGGCCCAGCGCGGCTTGCTCGAACTCGGGCAGCATGCGGCCTTCGCCCAGCACGAAAGCGAAGTCATCGGCCTTGCCGCCAGGGAATTCCACGCCGTCGATCTTGCCGACGAAGTCCAGCGTCACGCGGTCGCCATTCTTGGCGGCGTCATCGGCACCACCGTCGCCATGGGCGCCGGCTTCGCCGCGCACGTGGTAGTGCACGCGCTGCTTGCGCAGGATGTCGATGGTCTTGTCGATCTCGGCGTCGCCGATTTCCGTCTGGGTACGGGTCACTTCAGCCGTGGCCAGGTCGCCCAGCTTGACTTCCGGGTACACCTCGAAGGTGGCTTCGAACGCCACTTCGTCTTCCGACACGCCGTCGGTCTTCAGGTCGAACTTAGGCTGGCCGGCAACCTTCACGTCCTGGGCCTGCGTGATGTCGAAGAACTTGCGGGCGGCCTTGTCGAAGCGCACTTCGAACTCGACCTGCTGGCCATATTGCTTCTCGACCATCTTCATCGGCACCTTGCCCGGGCGGAAGCCGGACATCTTCACCGTCTTCGACAGGCGCACCAGGCGTTCCTGGGTTTCCTTCTGCACTTCGGCCTTGGGAATAGCCAGGGTTACCTTACGGTCCAGCTTGCCGAGGTTTTCAATGACGTTCGACATGGTCGTTAATCCAATCCAGAAATGTAGTTTTAAGCGCAACCGCCTGCGCACCGGCCTGGCCGCGGCCAGTGAAACCTACGGAATCCCGACGCGAACGAAGGGCTTCCGCGCAAACGGAAAACGGGGATTATCGCACGGTTTTTGTTCGCTTCCGGCAGTTTTTACCCTGACGCGTCCGAGGCCGCCCCGGGATCGATAGCCGGCCCGTCCGCCGTGTTGCCGTGCCGCAGCGCCCGCAGCAGCAGCCGGGCGGGGTCGACGGCWTCGGCCAGATCCGACTCGATGGGCAACGGTTCGCCCTCGATCTGGCTGGCAATCAACTCCGCGCCCAGTGCGGCCCATGTGAGGCCGCGCGACGCATACGCAAGTGCCGCGTAGAGCCCCGGCATCCGGGGCAGGTCCCGCAGGTGGGCGCCGCGCAGTGGCCCGGACCGGGCCAGCGCCTGCGCCTCATCCGCGAGGGGGCCGATCAGCGGCAGGCGGTTGTGCGTCACGGTGCGCACGCCGACGTAGCCGGTCAACTGCGCGGGATCGAGATGGGCGATGTCGGCGGCACGGTCCGGCAGCAGCGTGGCGAGGCGCTCCAGGTTGGCGGCGTGGACCTCGGGACGCTCGGCCAGCGGGCCTTCGTCAGCGTCATAGCTCGAGCCGATGCGCGCCCCGCCCTCCGGGGCCTGCGGCAGCAGGTAGCCGCCCCCGGTCACCACGCAGTCGGGCCAGCGACCCATCGCCGCGACCTGCGCCGGGGAGAGATCGGTCAGCTGTCCACGCACCCGGCGCAGGGCCAGAAAACGGTTGGAGACGAGCCGTTCGGCCTCATGGGCATTGGCCAGCACCAGGACCGGCGCCTCAGCCAGCACGCTGCCATCGGCCGCCCTCGCCTGCCAGGCGCCATCCACATATTCGATCGCGGCCACCCGGCAGTTGAACCGCGCATCCAGGGCCGCGCCGGCCTTGTCGAGTTGGGCGCGGCAGATGTCGGGCGGCGCCACCCATCCGCCACGCGGGAACCAGAGCCCGCCGCGCGCCACCGTGGCATCGTGGCGCACAGCCGCTTCGGTGGGGTCCATCCACCTGACGAACGATTCGGGGAAGCCCAGGGCGGCCAGCGCCGCCTGCTGGGCCGCACTATCGGCATCACCCTCCCCGATCTGGAGCACGCCGCAGCCATGCCAGTTCACCGGGTGCCCCGCCGCCGCGAGGGCCGTCCACGCGCGCAGCGCATGAAGATTGCCGGCGCGCGAGAGCCGGGACAACTGGCTTTMGTCAGGCGACACATGGGCATGCATGGCCGCCGCGCGATGGCTGGAGGTCTGGCGCGCCGGGCCATCATGGGCGTCGAACAGCGTCACGCGCCAGCCGCGTGCTGCCAGCCGCTCGGTGACCGCGCAGCCGGCCAACCCCGCGCCGATCACAATGGCGTGACGCTCTCGCCACTCCGCAGCGGGTGTCGGGGCATGGCGCCGGTTCTTCCAGGCTGGGGCGAAGCGCGCCACTGTCATGTCGTGCTTGCCGCCGAAACCTGGCGCCTTGTCGACCTCAAACCCGACTGCCTGCAAGCCGCGCCGCACCGAACCGGACGCTGTATACGTAGCGAGCGTGGCACCGGGCCGGGCCAGCCGGGATACCCCCCGGAAGACGGTTTCGGACCACATGTCCGCGTTGCGGGAGGGGGAGAAACCATCGAGATAGAACGCATCGGCGCCGAGCGCGAGCTTGGGCAGCATTGCGTCGATATCGCCCAGCGCCAGCGTCAGCGTGACCGCACCGCCTTCGAATTCGAGTCGATGCAAGCCCGGCAGCGCATCGGGCCAGGCCGCTTGCAGCGGTTCGGCGAGCGGTAGCAAATCGCCGAGTCCGGCATGCAGCGCCGCCAGTCCATCGCGCGTAAATGGATGTTTTTCAACGGAAACGAAGTGAAGCCGACGGCAGCGGTGCGGATCGTCGCGCCAGGCCTGCCAGGTGGCGAGGAAGTTCATCCCTTGCCCGAATCCGGTTTCCACGATCACGAACTGGTCGCGCCCCGCCCAGTTGCCGGGCAGACCATTGCCACCCAGGAACACGTGATGCGCCTCCGTCAGCCCGCCTTCCGTGCTGTGATAGACGTCGTCGTAACGTGGCGAAAAGGGAATGCCGTCGGGGGAGAGGATCGGCTCGGCGGACTCGAGGGCACGCGGCATGGCAGGCATCGGCGGACGGGACACTTCGGACGGCAACAGCCGCAGGAACGGGCCGTAAAACGGGCTTCCGGGGGCGGCGGATGGTAGCATAGCGCCCTTCGCGCCACGCGCCCGCCGACGCTTTTTTCGCCGACGCTTGCGCGCCGTCATCCCGCTTTATCCCGCCTCATCATGCTCAGTTATCGCCACGCCTTCCATGCCGGCAACCATGCCGATGTCCTCAAGCACGCCGTCGTGGTCCAGTTGCTGGAGCACCTGACGCAGAAGGACAAGGCGTTCTGGTACATCGACACCCATGCCGGCGCCGGCCTCTACGCGCTGGACCACGCCTACGCGCAGAAGAAGGCCGAGTTCGAAACCGGCATTTCGCGCATCTGGCAGGCTGCCGCCGATGGCCAGACCCTGCCCCCGTTCCTGGACGAATTCCTGGACCAGGTGCGCGCCCAGAACCCGGACGGCAACCTGCGTCACTACCCGGGTTCGCCATGGCTGGCCTGGCAGATGCTGCGCGATCAGGACCGCCTGCGGCTGTTCGAGCTGCACAGTACCGAGATCCAGGTGCTACGCGACAATTTCCGCGGCGCGGGCCGCAAAGTCATGCTTTACGACGGCGACGGCTTCAATGGCATCAAGGCCATCCTGCCGCCGCCGCCGCGCCGCGCGCTGGTGCTGATCGACCCCTCATACGAAGACAAACAGGACTACGCGCGTACCGTGCAGGCCCTGGAAGACAGCCTCGAACGGTTTGCAACTGGCGTTTATGCGATCTGGTATCCGCAGGTGCAGCGGCGCGAGTCGATCCAACTGCCGGCGCAGCTGATGCGCCTGCCGCTGAAGAGTTGGCTGCATGTGACGCTGACTGTGAAGCATCCGGTGGAAGGCGGGCTCGGCCTGCATGGCAGCGGGATGTTCATCGTCAACCCGCCATGGCGGCTCAAGGAGACGATCGAGGAGGCGATGCCGCTGCTGGTGGATTTGCTCGGTCAGGATGCCGGCGCAAGCTACACGCTGGAATCGCTCGATAACTGACCCCGGCGCGCGTCAGGCCCGGGGCTCATTCCGATGGGCCGACAGACTGGGCCAGACCCGCGTCAGTGCGGCATGCACCAGCAGGCCCAGCGCCAGCCCGGCGGCGTCGGCGATCAGGTCATGCCAGTCGGACGAGCGGGTCGCCGTCATGCCTTGCAGCCATTCGATCAGCACGCCATAGGCCATCAGGCCGGCCAGCACCGCCGCCATGCGGCCGGCCCAGGCGCGCACGCCAAGCAGCGCGAGCACCCCGAAGGCAAGAAGGTGGTTGGATTTGTCCCAGCCGGTGGTAGGCTGCGGCACCGAGAGCGGCAGCAGCGACAGGACCAGCACGGCCACCGCGCAGATCGAGAACAGCAGTCGGTATTGATTCGGGGTCAGGCGCGGCACGGGGATTGGGGCCTATCGACGAGATGTCACGTCCAGAGCATAACAGGCCGCACCGCCACGGCTACGTGGCGTGCCACACGTTCCCGCCGCGCGCTATTGGTAAGTCATGGTAAAGGTCATCGCCGTATTCGCAGTTCCGCCGGTTATCGCCCAGGCGGTCTGGTGATAGCGGGCCCTCAAGGGAATCCGGTAGCTTCCGCCAGCCGTGGGCCAATAGCCAGTAAATGATCGGTTCGCGCCGAGCGGCAGTATGGCGCCGGCATTATCCAGCAATTGCACGCCAACGCCCCGCGCGGTTGAGTTGCTGTCGAGCGCCACGATCGATTTAGCGGCGTCGAGAACCCGCGTGACAGCATCCAGTCGATACTGAATGCCTTGTATCCCCGCCGGGCAGTTGTTGACGTCGATGGCGAACGACGTGGCGGGCGCGGGCGATCCGATCCCCCCAAAATCCATATTCGAGCGCGTGCCCATATTCACCGTGACATTGGGGGTTGAGCAGGCAAGCTCGGAGAACGTGGGATTGCCACTCACTGTGACATCCACGCCAGCCATGGGAAGCTGCTTGTAGAACTCCTCGATGCCAGCCTGTGCGACCCTGCCCGGCAGACTCACTGTGCCGGCCCTGATCGGCCCGGTCTTGACKAAGGCGAAATTCATTCGCGTTCCCCATTGCATCCGTGTCGCGCCGGGATTCGTCGTCCCCATGGTAATGCCCCAGGTCGGCGGCACGCTAACAGGCTTCGCGTTGTCACCGCCATACCACTCGCGCCGCGTCCCTGAATTCACACCGATAACCAGGCCAACGCCCTGTAGATTGGTATTGTAGACATGGTAATTCACGCCATTTTCAATGAATGTCACGCCAGACTGCTGGAGGGTTGACCGATAGTACGGCCCCGCAGGCCGATACGCCGCCAGCATGCAGGTCCACACCTCCCGGCCCATGCTCTGCATGCCTGTCCACGKAGAAATGCGGGCGCCGATCGGCACATCCCGCGCTACCCCGAAGTTGCCCGAGGGCAGCTGGAAGTTGAACACCGAGGGGTTGGGACTGTCGCACGACACGGCCTGGGCCTCCCCCTGCACGAGGGCGAACCACGCCATCACGGCGCCTCCTGTCGTGCGAAGGAGGGTTCTTGTGTGAATCACTGACATATTTACCTGCTTTTGATGCATTACTGGTAAGTCATGGTGAAGGTCATTGCCGTATTGGCGGTGCCTCCCCTTATTACTTCGCCAGTTTTGTAATAGCGTGCCTTTAGCGGAATCTTGTAGCTTCCGCCAGACGTGCGGTTATATCCGGTGAATGGCTTATCCACCCCGAGCGGCAGCACGGCACCGGCGCCATCCAGCAACTGCACGCCAATGCCCTGCGCGTTCGAATTCCCATCGAGGGCCACCACTGAATTGGCGCTATTAAGTACCTGGGTGACGGCATCCACCCGATACTGGATGCCATTCAGCCCCCCGGGACAATTGTTGACGTCAATGGTGAACGCGGTCGCGGGCGCGGCGGACCCCACACCTTGAAAATCCGTGTGCGACCGCGTGCCCATGTTCACGTTGACATTGGGCGTGGTACAGGCCACTTCGGAGAAGGTGGGGCTGCCACTTGCCCTCACATCGACGATGGCTTGCGGATTCCCGTCGTACATTGCGTCAATGCCGACCTGCAGGACAGCACCCGGAAGATTCACCGCGCCGGCTGTAATCGGCCCGGTCTTGACGAATGCGAAACTCATTCGCGTCCCAAACCCCATGGGTTGGCGGCTACTGCTTGTTGTCCCGACGGCAACCTCCCAATTTGTCGGGACGCCGTGCAGCCTCGCGTTATCGCCGCCATACCAATTGCCCCCCGCCCCTGAATTGACGCCGATCACCAGTCCAACCCCCTGGACATTCGTGGTGAAGACCGGAAAACTCTCCCCGCCCTCGGAATAGTGGAGTTGCCCGGCCCGCGGCAGCCCTGCCCGATAAGCCGGCCCGATGTTCACGTCCGCCGGCACAGTGCATCGCCACGTCTGCCTGCCCGCAGTTTGTCTGCTGGTCCACGGGGAAATGCGCGTGCCAACCGGCGCATCCCTTGGCACCGCGAAGGTCCCCACGGGTAGCTGGAAATTGAACACGGCGGGATTGGGACTGTTACACGTGAGACCCTGGGCGTGGGCTTGCCCCTGGGCAAGCGCCAGCCATGCCACCACGGTGATCACCATCGTCCGCCCAAGCTTTGCTGCTGTAATGACTGACATCAAAAATCCTCCGCTGTTGGCATTTGCCTCCGGCTTTCCGGCGGCGATTGCGGGCCGAAGCCGCGCGGCTACAGGCATTGCGCATCGACGGTGGCGATGCCGATCGCGTTGCGCGCATCGGACAGCGCGGGGAGTCGATAGCTGAACTGACATGCCTGCCCCGCGCCATCGGCCGAAGCCACCGTCAACTCGCCGCTATCGCTCTGCAGGCCACGGACGATGATTCGCCCGCCCTGCCCCACCATGCCCACCGATTCGCCCGCGGCGTCGAGCACTTCCCCGCCGAACGGCACCGGCTTGCCATCCGCCGTCCGCACGCGCACGATGGCGGCCCGGCCGGGGTTCGCCGTCTCGAACAACACCTTCACGATTGCGCCGGCGGTCGGGGCGAGTTGTTGCAGCGTCGACTTGAGTTCGACATCCAGCGGCAGGCCCTTGGGATCAATTTCCACCTCGTTTCGGGCAAACGGCATCAGGCTCGACACCACCGCACGCCCCCACGGATCCACCCGCAAGCCATTGCCGCCCCCGACCCGCGCACCGGATGCACCCTTCGCTTCGACGATCGCCAGGGTGTCGCCCAGGCTCGGCGTCAGGACAACGCCGCCGCTGTAGGCAACAACGCCGCCCGAGATACCGGCGGATGCCTGGGTATAGGTGTTGCTCTTGCTGGCACCGCCCGTGAACGCGGCCAGTGTCGACTGATACGACGCGTTCCCACCGACGCTCGTGGCATGGCTCGCGCTGCCCCCTCCGGTGTACCCGGCATTCAAGCCGTAGCTGAATGCGTTGTCGACGCCGTACGATCCAGTCACCGACTGGTTCACCGAGGTAGGCCCCGACGAGCCGGTCTGTACGCTGGTCGTCGAGTACGGTGCCTGCGTGGCCTTGCCCAGCGGAACGCCCAGGCTCAGCATCACGCGACTGTTCCACCTCGCGGTGTTCACGTCGAACTGGCGCGCGGCAGAGACACCATAGTTGACCCGCCGGAAGCTGTTGTTATAGCCAAGCTGGAACTGTGTATCGCGGCCGTTGCGCCGCCAGTAGTCCTGGGTGGATCCACTCACGTAGAAGTTGCCGTAGCCGCCCGGCAGCGCCTGGTTCAGCACCAGTTGCAGCCGGCCGCGTGGGGTGCCGTGCAAGGCCACGCCCATGTCTTTCCGGTCCAGATCGCCCAGGGCGACGGCATCCGCGAGGCTGAGGTACCCGCCCGTGGAGTACCGATAGGCGGCCAGCGTCAGGTTGGTGTTGGTGGGTTCCACCAGCTTGCTCAAGCTCAGCCGCACACTCTGCCCATGACGGTCCGGCTCGCTGCGCAGCCGCGTGGAGGCATGGGTGATATCCGCGCCCAGCGCACCAAAGCGGGTGTTAAGCGCGGCGCCAATCACGCCGGCCGCATAGTCCTGCGCAACCGTCACCCCGCCAAAGCCTGTGATCAGGTTGGTGAAGCCATGCTGCACGGTGGCCTGCATCATCAGCGGCTTGCCATTGCTTGTGGCGCTTCGATACTGGCCCGCGGCCACGCCATAGCGGGTCACGCCCGGCCGCAGAGCATTCACCGCGCCGGCATAGGGCACCTTCGAGATGTGCACGCTGCCATCGGCCTCCGTCACCACCACTTCGAGGTCGCCGCCATAGCCGGTGGGGTACAGGTCGTTGATCTCGAAGGCGCCGGCCGCGACGTTGGTTTCGTAGATCGTGTTGCCGTTCTGGCGGATCTCCACCCGGGCATTGCTGCTGGCGATGCCGTGCACCACCGGCGCATAGCCGCGCTGCGACTCCGGATACATCCGATCGTCGCTCGACAGTTGCACGCCTCGAAAGCCCACGCTGTCAAACATGGTGCCATCGGTGTAGGCATCGCCAAAGACCAGCTGGCTCTTGATGGAAGCAAGCGAGCGCTGGACAAACGTCTGCGTCGCCTGGTAGCGGGTGCCGGTGCGTTCGTGGTGGGTCAGGCTGCCGTTGTGACGAAAACGCCATGCGCCCGCGTTCACGCCGCCATTCAGCCCGACGAAGCCCTGCGTGGCGGAAAAACCCTGCCMGCTATTGTGATAAACGCTGGCGTTGTAGAGCAGGCGTCCTGCGCTCACACCTTCATCCCAATACTTCGGGTCGATGTAGCCACGCGGCTGGCGGCTCATGGCAACTTGCGGCAGGCTCAGATCGAGGCGCTGCTCACTGCTGTCGAAGTGCGCGACAGCGTCCGGCACCAGTTGCGCGAGCGTCGGGCAGGCAGCGGCATCGTCCAGTAGCGCATTGGCCTCCGGCGTCAGCGCGGCAAGGTCCACGCCGATGCGCTCGAGCAGGGCGCGATCGAAACACGGATGCACCTCGTTTGCTGCGCCGGCCTGGCGCAAGACAACCTCAGTCCGGCCCAGCCAGACTTCGTTGACATGCAGATCCGCCCGGTACGTACCCGGTACGGCCGCATTCCCCTTGCTGAAGCGGCTGACATCCACCCGCCCGTGACCGGGCTGGTGCAGGAAGATATCGTTGAAGGCAACCTCCCCAGCAGTAGGGGTGGCCATTCCATCCGCCCACGCCGAGGCGCTGGTGAACAGCGCGAGCGAAACCATGGTCGGACGCAGGCGGAAACGGGATGCGAGGGGTTGTTTTTGGTGGGACACGGGGATCTTCATCACAAATTCAGACAAGCCGATCCCCTGCCGTATGGCGGCATCGCAAAAACGCTAGATAGGGGATACGTTGGAGGCGTCCTGCGCGGCGACAGCTTCGCCGGCAAGCGCCGCTATTCAGTGGGTCGCGGCGGCTTCGCCGGTGACCGCTCCGCCATGGTCATTGAGGGCGGTGTAATGGACCTTGGGCGCTGCGGACTGCGTGACGTCGCCCTTGAGCGGGAACACCTGGGTTTCGCCMGGGTTCACCATGCCGCCGTCATCGAAGCTGGCGACCTTGCCGTCGCTGCCTTTCACTTCCAGCGCGGTAAAGGAAACGTGGTACGAGGTCGGATTGCGGGCTTCCAGGCTGAACTGATTGCCGGATGCCACCAACCGCCAGGCCACCTGCCCCGGAGCGTCCAGTGCGCTGCCCTTCAGGTTTGCGGGGCGATAGAACATCTTGATGCGCGAGCGGAACGCGAGCTGCAAATGGTTGGTGTTCGCGCCACTGGCTTCGGCCTTGGGCGGGATTTCCAGCACGTTGAGCCAGAACACCGACTCCTTGTCCTGCGGCAGTGGCTCGCCGGTATGGAGGATGCGCAGGGTCTGCGCCTTCTTCGGATCAATGCGCATCACGGGCGGAGTGACCAGAAATGGCACCTCCACGGTAGATGGCGCGGCCTTGGGGTCGCCATTGTCGAGCCAGGCCTGGGTCAGCGCCGGAGCATTTCCCTGATTGGAAAGCTTGATCGTCGCTTCTTTTTCGTTGGCGTTGTACACCACACGCGTGCCGCCGATCACCACCGAAGCGTGGGCGCTCCACGCGGCAGGCAGGCTCAGCACGAGCACGGCTGCGGTCAGTACGGAACGGATTTTCTGGTTGGTGATCATGATTGCACGCGGTATTCAGGAAACAAGGGGTGAAAAGGTGGCGCGACACCGCGCCACCCGATACGGCTTTACTGATAGGCGATGGAGTACATCACGCTGGTATTGGCCGCGCCGGCGGTTGCCGCGCCGGTGGCGACGTACTGGGCGTAGTAGCGCAGCGTGGCGGCACCAGAGGCCAGGGGAACCGACTTCGAGTTTTGCAGGGCATTGGCGAAACCGACGTTGATGTTGGTTTCGTCCGAGGCGTTCTGCAGGCCGATCTGCACGCGCTGGGCGCCGCCTGCGGTGAGGTTCAGGCGACCCGTGGAGGCGTCGGTGTTGGGACCCGCCTCAAAGAAGGTGCGCACATTGCCTGCGGTCGGCGTGCAGCCCGACAGCGCGATGCTGAACGGCGTGCGGCCGGCGGTCTTGCCCGCTGCGGAGAGCGAGGACGCCGACACGGTCGGCAGGGCAACCACGAAATTGGTAGCGCCACCATTGATGGCACAAGTCTGCGCCGTGACGTTGCCGGTGAAGGTGATCGTACCGTCGGCGGCTGCAGCCATTTGCGAAGCCATTGCGGTGCCACCAATGATCAAGGCGGAGAGGAGTTTGCTTTTCATGAAGGAATCTATGCAGAGGTAAAACGACTGAGAATCTGGACATTGCGAACATGCGTACGGATGTGGCCAGCCTGTTTGCAGGACGTGTTGCCGTGGTCGGGAACGCTTCGCTGCAATCGAGCGAATAATAGGGAGGACAGCCCGCCCGATAAATCGACGATTCTTTAATTTTCAGACGGGAGAAGACGTGCGAAAGCCGTCACTGGCGTGCGCCGTGACGGCCGAAAATGCAGAGAGAATCACGAAATCCGCTGGTGCGGCGGGGGCTCCGGTGAAGCGCGAATTTCGCGAGCAGTCAGGAGACCATCGCTGGGCGGATGCCTCGGCGCTGGCTCGCCATACTTCGATGCGCGGCCATGGCAAAGCCGAAGGCCATGGCGATCAACACGGCCGCGACCAGGCTCAGGTACTGCCCGCCTGTCGACTGGATTACGACCCCGCCCAGCAGGCCCGAGCAGGCCAGCCCTGTATAGGTAGCCGTATTGTTCAGCGCAAGCACCAGCGGCGCCGTCGTCGGGGACAACTGGACGAGCCGATGCTGTTGCGGAACGATGAGCCCCCATCCGCAAATGCCCCAGATGACCAGCGAAACCAGGGCCGTCGCCGCGTGGCCGGCCATCCACGGCAGCGCACAGAAGTTGAGGATCGCCACCCAGAGCATCGCGTGGATGATGTGGCGGCTCTCGAAGCGGTCCACGAGACGGCCGGCCATGAGGTTCCCGAACGTCGCGGCAACGCCCCACACCAGCAACATCCCAGCCAGAATGCGTTCGTCGCCACCCGTCACGCGCGCCAGCACCACGCCGGCGTAGGTGTAGACCATCAGGAACCCGCCGAACGCGAACAGTGACGTGAGCAAGGTCAGCGCGACGCGCCTGTCACGCAAGGGAGCAAGCCGCTCCCGCAACCGGACGGCCGCTGGCAACGGAACGGACGGCAGCATCGTCCAGACGCCGATCATCGCGACGATACCGAGCGCCGTGACGAACCAGAGCGTTCCCCGCCACCCGCCGAATCCGCCGATAAAGGTGCCGAGTGGCGAGCCCAGCGCCGTGGCCCCCGTCAGGCCGGCTGTGACCGTGGCCAGCGCACGCCCGCGCTTCTCCGGTGCGGCGAGCGCGGCGGCCACACCCAATGCGGTCGGCGAAAACAGCGCGGCGCCGAAGCCTGCCAGCACCCGGCTCAGCAGCACCCACTGGAGGTCGGTAGCGAGCGCGCTGATGGCGTTGCCGATCACGAAAATGCCCAGCGCGGTCACCAGCAGCCGCTTTCTCGGCAAGTTGCCCGCCACGGCGGCCATCACGGGCGCCGCCACGGCATAGGTCAACGCGTAGCAAGTCACCATCAGGCCGGCCATGCTGATCGATGTGTGCAACGAAGCCGCCACGCCGGGCAAGATGCCGGCGACGACGAAGTTGTCCGTGCCCATGGCGAACATGCCCAGCGCCAGTATCAGTAGTCGACGATCCATAGGAGCAACTCGGTGAAATGCGGTTGATATCGATCATATTCGCCGTTGACCGTGTCTCAAATGTCATATATACCGTCAATTCAGGACATGACCCCGGGTATCACCATGCACACGATCGGTTTCGTCGTCTTTCCGAACTTCTATCTGATGGGCCTGGCGGCCGTCACGGCGTTCGAGCTGGCCAACGTCGTCCTCGAAGAGCGGGCCTACGACGTGACGGTGCTGTCGGAGACCGGCGGACTGGTGATGTCGTCGGCCGGCATTCGGGTCGATTCGCAGCCCTTCGGCGACAACGCCTATGACACGGTCATGTTCGGCTCGGGGGTCGAGATCGACATCACTTCCGCCGCGTTGACCGCTTTCGTCGCCCGTTCGCTGAAGACGGCAAGGCGGATTGCGGCGCCATGCACGGGCGCCTTCATCCTGGCGCAGGCGGGCGTCCTGGATGGCCGGCGCGCAACCACCCATTGGCGGTTCGCGCATGACCTGCAGCGCCGCTTCCCGAAGATCGCGGTCGAAGAGGACCAGATTTTCATCGTGGACGGGCCGATCTGGACTTCCGCAGGCATGACGGCCACCATCGACATGGCGCTCGCCATGATCGAGAAGGACCACGGCGCGGAGGTCTCGCGCACGGTGGCGCGCAAGCTGGTCATCTATCATCGGCGCGCGGGCGGCCAGTCGCAGTTTTCCACGTTGCTCGACCTCGACCCGAAGTCCGACAGGATCCAGAAAGCCATCGACCACGCCAACGCCAACCTGCGCCATCCGCTGACGGTGGACGAACTGGCCGATGTCGCCGGGCTCAGTCCACGCCAGTTCAGCCGGGCATTCAGCGCGGAGACCGGTCAATCGCCCGCAAAGGCCGTGGAACACCTGCGCGTGGAGGCGGCGAGGCTGCTGCTGGAGAAAGGCCGACTTTCGCTGGACGTGATCGCGCAGGAAGTCGGATTCTCTGACCGCGAGCGCATGCGGCGCGCCTTCGTCCGCACCACCGGGCAACCGCCGCAGGCAGTTCGCCGCCTGAGCCGGGCCCCTGCCGAGCGATCGGCCTGACACCTTCCCATCGACAGTCTCCCCCAACATGACCAGCACGCTCGATCACATCCCCCGCCACGCTACGGCCGCCCCGGTGTCTCTGGAAAGCGCCATCGAGGCCGCGGGCGTCGGCAAGTTCCAGTACCGGCTCTTTGTCATCTTCGGCCTGGTGTGGCTGGCGGACGCCATGCAGGTGCTGTCCATCGGCTTCAGCGCCCCGTCGATTGCGAAGACGTTCGGCATCTCCGTGCCCCAGGCGCTGCAAACGGGCACGTTCTTCTTCGTCGGCATGCTGGCGGGGGCGTTCTTCTTCGGGCGACTGGCGGACCGCATCGGCCGGCGGMCCGTGCTGATGACGGCCGTGGTCATCGACGCGATCTGCGGGGTCGCCTCCGCCTTCGCGCCGGACCTGACCTGGCTGCTGGTGCTGCGCTTGTTCACGGGGATTGGCGTCGGCGGCACGCTGCCCGTCGACTACACCATGATGGCGGAGTTCCTGCCCCGCGACCGCCGTGGCCGCTGGCTGGTCCTGCTGGAGTCCTTCTGGGCGCTCGGCACGCTCTGCCTGGCCTTGCTGGCGCTGGCAGCGCTGTCCTATGGCGATCAGGCCTGGCGCGCGATCTTCCTTGTCACCGCCATTCCCGCGCTGGTGGGCGTGGTCCTGCGCTTCTATATCCCGGAATCGCCGATGTTCCTCAACCGAAACGGGAAGCCGGACGCGGCGCGCGCGGTGCTCCAGCGTGTGGCCGATGCGAACGGCAGGCAGGTGGAAATCCCGCCGCTGCAAGCGGAGCGTGCCGCGCCAAAATCGGTCCTTGCGCTGTTCTCGGGCGGTCTTCGGCGCCGCACCCTGGCGCTGCTGGCGGCATGGGCGCTCGTCTCCATCGCGTACTACGGCGTGTTCGTCTACCTGCCGATCAAGCTCGGCGCCGAAGGATTCGCCTTCATGCGCGGGCAGGTCTTCCTGGTGATCCTCGCCATCGTGCAGTTGCCGGGCTACGCCTTGTCTGCCTATGGCGTGGAACGCTGGGGCCGGAAGCCCACCCTGATCGGCTTCCTGCTGCTCAGCGCCGCGGGGTGCATGCTGTACAGCTTTGGCACCGATCCCACGGTGGTGGTCGGCTCGACGCTACTCATGAGCTTCTCGCTGCTTGGCACATGGAGCGCGCTGTACGCCTTCACCCCCGAGGTCTATCCGACCGACCTGCGGGCCACGGGCATGGGCACGTGCGGCGCCGTGGCGCGTTTCGGCGGACTGTTCGCGCCCTCGATCATTGCCCCGGTGATGGCCACGCACTTCACCCTGGCGCTGGCCTTGATCTCCGCCATGCTGCTCGCCGGGGCGGTCGCCATTGGCGCCGTCAACGTGGAGTCGAGGAACCGCGCGCTGGATTAGGAGGACGGCACCAGATCCGGCGACGGCGCCCTCGGCACCAGCGCGAAGGCGATCTGGATCAGGCCAACGGTCAACCCCAGCGCGGCGCCCACCTTCCACGCGACGGAGTAGTTCTGCATCAGGTCATAGAGCCAGCCGCCCCCGAAGGCGCCGATAAAGCTGCCGATCTGGTGACTGAAGAACGCCACGCCGGCGATCATCGCCTGCCAGCGCAGGCCGAACGTCTGCGCAATCCATCCTTGCACCAGCGGCGACACGCCCAGCCAGAGAAACCCCATGACCCCGGAGAACACCAGCGTGCTTTCCGGGGTCGGCAGGGTGTGGAAGAACCAGATGAAGCCGAGGGACCGGCAGATATAGATGCCGCCGAGCAACAGCAGCTTGTTGACCCGCCCGCCCGCCCATCCGAAAAACAGGCTGCCCAGCACGTTGAATCCGCCGATCATGCCGAGCGCCTTGGCGGACAGCATCGGGTCCATGCCACAGATATCGAGGTATGCGGGAAGGTGCGTCGTCAGGAACACCAATTGCATCCCGCAGACGGTGTAGGCCAGCGCCATGACCACGAACGGCGGATGCCGCAGCGCGCCCATCAGGGCCTGGCGGCCACTCAGCTCCGGCTGCGCCCGCGTGGGCGCCTGGCGCGAAGTGTCAGAACGGCCAGCAAACCAGGCGGCGGGCAGCATCACCAGCGCCAGCACGACAAAGGCGGCCACGCCCATGCGCCAGCCCCATTCGCTGGCAATGCTCTGCCCCAGCGGCGCGGCGATCATCGCCCCGAGCGAACCGCAGGCCGACACGCAGCCGAGCACCAGGCTGCGCACCTGAACGTTCACGGCGCTCGATGCCGCGGCCATCGCCATCGCCGTGCCGGTGGAAGCCATCGCCATGCCGATCAGCACCCCGGCGCCGAGCACGACCGCCCAGAGTCCGTGGGACGTGGCGAGCAGCACCAGCCCGATCAGGTACAGCAACGCGCCCCCGACCATCAGCGGGCGGAACCCGGTTCGTACCGCCAGCGCGCCGGCAAATGGCTGCAACACACCCCAGGTGAGGTTTTGTACCGCCACGGCAATCGTGAAATCGCCCACTGAAATCCCGATGTCGCGGGTCAGGGGCGGCACGAAAATGCCCAGGCTCTGCCGCAGGCCCATGGCGAGCGACAGCATGACGGAGGCGCCAATGAGAATTGGCAGTGCGGGACGCAGCGAGGCAAGACGGGACATGCGAGGGCTCTTGTTATTAGCGGCCTGTGCACAGGCCGGAAATGCCATTTTCGTTGAATCGTCAATGAAAATACATCCTCGGGAATACCGAGGAAGCACTGCCCTGCAGAATGAGGGCGACGCATTACACTGTCGGCCATGCACCACATCCCCCAACCCTCTCCTGCACCGCTCATTGCCTATTTCTGGAGTGACGATGCCATCCGCAGCCGGAGTGTGAGTGACGTCGTGTTATCCGGCACGGTCGACATTCCCGAACCGCCCGCCCGGCTGCGCGCGGATTGGGCGCGGGAAATCGGGTCCAATATGTCGCTGGAAACCGGCGATGTCGAAGCGATGTCCCTGCCACGGGCGCGAATGCGCTGGCCCGACTACTCGGCCTGCGTACAGGCGGTGTCAGATTGGGCGCGCACCTTCGGCATGATTTTGTCGACCGACGTCGCGCTCATGGCCTGCCGCGGCGCGCGCTATCACCATGATGGAGAGCAATACGCCGGTCTGGCCTTCTGCAATCTCTTCCTGAGTGAAGACAAAGGGCTGGACGTGCATTTTCCGGCGCTGGATCTTCGTATCCCCTTGCAACGGGGGACGGTGATGATCTTCGATACCTGCCAGCCGCACGCCGTCATTCGGCGCGGCAGCGATGGTTTCGATTTGGCCGATTTTCCCTCGGACCAGGATTGGACACAGCTATTTTTGACCTGGGAGTTGCCGGTCGAAAGGGCCCCCGTCGAACAGGCGCTCAACATCAAATTCGATATTGACCCTGCCGCTGCCGCGACGATGAATGCCGAGCAATTGCGGCTGAATGGCGAAAGGGTCGATGTCCGCCACGACTCCGGCCAGTGGCGACCGGCGGATTAACCGCCTCAGTCATCCGCTGCGTCGAACGCCTGCCGCACGCACGCCGCCAGCCGGCTAGCCAGGAAATTCAAGGGGAAATGGTCAGACGTGACCGCGAAGCTGCGGAACATGACCTCGCCCGCAAACGGAATCTCGCGCACATCGGGCAAGCCAAGCGCGTGGCTGACGATCGGACTCACGATGGACACGCCGAGACCCTTGCTGACCATCTTGCAGATCGTCGTGGCAAACGGCGTTTCGATGGCCAGCAGCCGCGAGCCGATCGGAAAGTGCCGGTCGATCTCCCGCCGGTTCGCGCTTTCCGCCGGCAGCGAAATGAAGGATTCCCCTTCGAAATCCGCCGGATTCAGGACCGAACGTGTCGCCAGCCGATGGGATGCGGGAACAATGCCCACGCCACGCGCGAGATTGATTTCCTCATATTGCAGGCTCGGTAGTTCGGTCGGAACGGAGCAAAATCCAATATCGCAAAATCCTCTCGCGATCCATTTAGCCACCACCTCGGACCTGCCCGTATTCAGCAGCACTGGAATATCGGGAAAATCCTGCCGAAAAAATCGCATGGCGTCCGGCAATATGCTGTCGGCAATGGAGCCGACGGCCCCCACGCGCAGTAGCCCGGTGCCCCGGCTGCGAATGGTGTTCGCACTATCGTCCAGAGATTCGAGTCCGATGAAAGCGCGTTCGACATCCGCATAGAACGCCTCGGCCTCTGCCGTCGGAATCAACTTGGTCCCCACGCGCTGAAACAACTGGAAGCCCACCTTGCTCTCCAGCAAGCCGATCCAGCGGCTGATATTGGGTTGCGACGTATGCAGAAGACCGGCCGCCGTGGTCATGGAGCGCGACATCATCACGGCGCGGAACGCCTCGATTTCTTTGAAGTTCATGGAACGGCCTCCCGAAAGATGGCGATTGTGGCACGCAGGGACGCATGCGCCACCCCGCCCTCAACCCATATCGGAATTGTATAAGACAGTGCGATCGGCTGATTTGACGCATGGGTTGTCGCAAACCAAACTCGATGTATGTTTATTTCAACCGAGTTTGAAAATGGAATCCAAAGTCAGCCGCCGGCTTAAGCAACCTCCCGCCAAAGAGGTTATCCAGTACATTTTCCAGCCGCGTACCACGCGTGAATTCTTTACCAAGAATTTCGAAGTGCTGACGCAAATCAACCTGKCCCATCTGGTCATGCTGGACCAGCAGGAGATTCTCGACAAAACCACCACGGCGACCCTCGCCAACGCCCTGCTGAAAATGCGGCGCGAGGGCCCCGAGGTCGTCGAACTCGATGAAGCGCGGGAGGATGCCTATTTCAACTACGAGGCGCACCTGATCCGCCTGATTGGCCAGAATGTCGGCGGCCGTCTGCACACGGCACGGAGCCGCAACGATATTGGGGCGACCAATGACCGGATCCGCGCGCGCGGCTTCGTGATCCGGATCTGCTCGGCGCTGGCCGGGCTATGCGACGCCGCGCTGAGCCAGGCGGATGCCTACGCCGACTACGTCATGCCCGGCTATACCCACATGCAGGCCGCGCAGCCCATCACCTATGGCTATTACCTGTCGGCGCTGGTGGAAGCCTGGTCCCGGGACATCGACCGCCTGATGCACGTCCTGGAAACCCTCGACGGCTGCCCGATGGGCGCTTGCGCGCTCGCCGGCACGTCATTTCCGGTCGACCGCACCCTCACCAGCACCCTGCTCGGCTTCAGCCAGCCGCTTGGCAACGCGCTGGACAGCGTGGCGTCCCGGGACTTTGCGCTGGAGTTGAGCGCGGCACTCTCGATCATGATGATCACCTGCAGCCGGATGGTGCAGGACTTCTATATCTGGTCGACGCCGGAATTCGGCTACCTGACGTTTCCGGACAGCATCGCCGGCACGTCGAGCATCATGCCGCAGAAGAAGAACCCGGTCGTGCTCGAATACCTGCGTGGCAAGACCGCCCAGCTGATCGGCCTGACCTCGGCCGCCCTCACGACGGTGAAATCCACGCATTTCTCGCATTCCGGCGACAGCAGCCGGGAAAGCACGCGAACCTGCTGGGAKAGCTGCGAAGAGGCCCTGAAGAGCCTGGAACTGATGAAGCTGCTGGTGCGGGACGTGCAGCCCGAGCGGGAACGCATGGCGTCGCGCGCGGCTAACGACTTCTCCACGGTGACCGATCTGGCCGACCTGCTCGTCCGCAAGGCCGACCTCTCGTTCCGCGATGCCCATCACATTATCGGCGCCGTAGTGCGGCGTGCGCTCGACGAGGGCCTGCCGGCGACCGCGATCACCCCAGCGATGATCGATGACGCCACTGCGGAGCAAGTTGGCAGGCCCGCCGGGCTCTCGGCCGAGGACGTCGCCCAATGCCTGGACCCGATCCGCAATGTGAACAGTCGCCAGTCGTACGGCGCGCCAGCCCCGCAAGGCGTGCGCGAGCGGCTCGACGTGCAGCGCCGCGCGCTCGATACCCGCACCACCGCGCTGGACGCCACCGTCACCCGCATCGACGACGCCGCCGCATTGCTGGAGCAGCGCACCCGGAACCTGGCCGCCGGCTGACAACATCAAGAATAGAGGAGACAACCATGTTCAAGTTCACCACCGTGCTCATCGCGGCCATGGCGTGCTGCTCGGCCGCCGGCGCGCAGGGCTACCCCAACAAGCCGATCGACCTCGTCGTGCCCTTCGCGCCCGGCGGCACTGTGAATCTCACCGCGCGGCTGCTGGCCACGCGCATGTCCCAGATGCTCGGACAGCCGGTGATCGTCGACAACAAGCCGGGCGCCGGCGGCGCCATCGGCGCGGCCTATGTGGCCAAGGCACGTGCCGATGGCTACACGCTGCTGTACGCCACCATGGGCAGCCAGGTCATCCAGCCGCTCCTGACGAAGAACCTGACCTTCTCGCCCGCGAAGGACTTCACGCCAATCGCGCTCTTCGCCACGGTGCCGAACGTGCTGGCTGTCTCCGCAAACACGCCGGCGAAGAACATGGCCGAACTGCTCCAGTACGCCAAGGCGAATCCCGGCAAGCTGAACATGGGCTCCGCCGGCCAGGGCTCCGTCAACCACATGATCGGCGAGCTGTTCATGCTGCGGACGGGCGTCAAGTTCACCCACGTGCCGTACAAAGGCGCGGGACCGGCGACCACCGACCTCCTCGGCGGCCAGATCCAGATCCTGTTCGCGAATCTTCCGGGCCTGCAGCCGTATGCGAAGGCCGGCAAGATCCGGCTGCTCGGCGTGGCCAGCCACCAGCGCAATCCCGCGATTCCGGACGTGCCGACGTTTGAGGAACTCGGCATCAAGAACGCCGAGACCGAGTCGTGGTCAGCCCTGATGGCACCGGCCGGCACCAGCGCAGAGGTCATCAGGAAGCTGCAGGACACCGTGCGGACCGTCGCCACGGATCCGGCGATGGTCAAGCAGTTGATTGCCGAAGGCGCGCAGCCGTTCTATGGCACGAGCGACACCTTCGCCAAGGTGATCGCGGAGGACAACAAGCGTTGGACCGAGGTGGTCAAGCGCGCCAATGTCCAGCTCGATTAGGAACGGCGTGTTCGCGCCCACCCAACTGGGGCAGACCCGCCCCCCCCATTACAGGGAGGGTAGCCTACCCTCTTTGACCTACATCATCCCCGAACACCGTATGTTTCGAGGGGATGACGATGGCACGCAAGTTTCCATGCTGCACCACGGCGAAGCGGCGCGCGATGCTGGCCGCACTCGCTGTGACCCTGGGGTTGTGCGCTGGCGGTGTTCGCGCTGAAACGTTTCCCTCCCGTCCGCTGCGCATCGTCCTGTTGATCGGCCCCGGCAGCAGCGGCGATGCCGTGTCGCGCTTCGTCGCCGACAAGCTCGGCGCTGCCTTGGGCCAGCCGGTCATCGTCGAGAATCGCCCCGGCGCGGAGGGCCTGATCGCTGTGCAGAGCGTCCTGAGCGCACCGGCCGACGGCTACAGCATCCTGCTGGTGACGCCTTCCATGCTCAGCGGTCCGCTACTGAACAAGGCCGCGAACTACGATCTCCAGCGGGACTTCCGCATGGTGTCGTTCCTCTACCGCAACTCCGCGCTGCTCGTGACGGGGCCGCAGAAGCCCTACGCCGACGTGAAGCAGGCGCTGGAGACCGTCCGCGCCACGCCCGGCGCCGTCAGTTTGGCCGACTACGGCAACACCTACCGCGTCGCCGGCATGCTGCTGGCCCAGCAAGGTGGCCTGGCGTTCAATGCGGTCAGCTACAAGGGCTTCTCGCAGGCATCGGCCGATGTGATCGGCGGTGCGGTGGACCTCGGCCTGCTCGACGCCGGCGCCTCCATGCCGCTGGTGCGCGCGGGCAAGCTGCGCGCACTGGCCAGCACCGCCACGACCCGCCTGCCGGACCTGCCCGCCGTGCCCACGCTGCGCGAAACGGGCTTCCCCGGCTACGAGATGTATGTCTGGATCGGGCTCGCGGTCCGCCGCCAGACCGACGACGCCACGGCGCGGCGTCTGGAACAGGCTGTCGCCGCCATCACACGGTCCCCGGCCTACCTGCAATTCCTGACGACGTTTGCCGGCTCCGAAGCGATGTCCGTCTCGGGCGCGCAGGCCGATCAGGACCTTGCCAACGAATCCACACGATATCGGCGCGCAGTCGAGGCCATCCAGCAGGCCCGGCGCTGAATTCCCCGTACCTCCGAATCCCCCGCACACACAGAAGGAGTGTCATGAGCGAGCTTTGCAAGGATCGCGTCGTCGTCATTACTGGCGCCGGTCGCGGCATCGGGCGCGAATACGCGCTGCAATTCGCACGCGCCGGCGCACGCGTGGTGGTCAATGATCTGGGCGCCGCACCTGACGGCGCCGGCGCGGCAAGCGGCCCCGCACAGGCGGTGGTCGACGAAATCCTCGCGGCAGGCGGACAAGCCGTGGCCAATACCGACGACATCTCGGACTGGGACGGCGCGCAACGCCTGATCCAGACCGCCATCGACCACTTTGGCGGGCTGGACGTGCTCGTCAACAACGCCGGCATCCTGCGCGACCGTACCCTCGTCAATATGACGGAAGCGGACTGGGACTCCGTGATCCGCGTCCATCTGCGCGGCACCTTTGCGCCGATGCGCCACGCCGCCGCTTACTGGCGCGACGAGGCCAAGGCCGGGCGCACCCGCGAGGCGCGCGTGATCAACACGAGTTCGTCGTCGGGCCTTTACGGCATCGTCGGCCAGACCAACTACGGCGCGGCCAAGGCGGGCATCGCCAATATGTCGATCGTTGCCGCACGGGAGCTGGAGCGCTACGGCGCCACCGTCAACGTGATCTACCCGACGGCCATGAGCCGCCTGACCGAAGACCTGTTCCGACAGAACGGCATGGCCGCGCAGGCGGAACAGACGCAGGCCGGCGGCG
Organism: Cupriavidus sp. 05T42; assembly: GCF_056396345.1. NCBI lineage: Bacteria > Pseudomonadati > Pseudomonadota > Betaproteobacteria > Burkholderiales > Burkholderiaceae > Cupriavidus > Cupriavidus sp. 05T42. The sequence goes on along the minus strand of NZ_JBFTLH010000009.1, from coordinate 127,639 downwards.
GCTTCGATCCGCTCGACGCCGGCAACGTCGCGCCGCTCGTGGTCTGGCTCGGCAGCACGCAATCCAGCACCATTACCGGACGCGTGTTCGGCGTGCGCGGCGGCGCCATCACGGTGGCCGAGGGCTGGCACGCCGGCCCTCGCATCGAGAAAGAGGGCCGCTGGCTGCCGGAGGAGTTGTCGGCGCACATCCCCGATCTGGTGGCCCGCGCCGCGCCCAACGCGCTGATCTCGGGCGAGATCCCGCACCGCGAGGGCGTTCCGGCATGACCCCGACTCCATCCCCCGTCGCGAAATTCACGCCGCAGCCGGTGCCCGGCACGCGCCCCTTCTGGGAAGGCACGCAGGCCGGCGAACTGCGCCTCCAGGTCTGCGACAGCTGCGGCACGCACGTGCTGTATCCACGCCCGCACTGCCACCAATGCGGTGCCGAGACCTTGTCGTGGGTCCGCGCCAGCGGCCGTGCGCGCCTGTATTCCTATGTGATCAGCCACCTGGCCATGCCGGGCTGGGCCGGCCAGACGCCCTACGTGATTGCCGTGGTGGAACTCGAGGAAGGCCCGCGCATGATGACGAATATCGTCGGCGTACCCGCCGACCCGGCGCACCTCGTGCTCGATATGCCGCTCGAAGTGGTGTTCGAGCCGCGCGGCGAGGTCATGCTGCCGCAGTTCAAGCCCCAGACGGAGGCCGCCCGATGAGCCGGCTCGACCAGATCATCGCCATTGCCGGCGCCGCCGAGACGGAACTGGGCGCCCTGCCCCACCTGTCCGAGATGGACCTGCGCGCCGACGCCGCGCGCCGCGCGCTGGCCGACGCCGGCCTCACGCTGGCCGATGTGGACGGCATCACGAGCGCCGTGGACAGCCCCATCGACGTCGCCCACTACCTCGGCATCACGCCCGCCTGGTACGACGGCACCTCGGTAGGCGGCTGCTCGTTCATGGTCCACGTGCGGCACGCCGCCGCCGCGATCCGCGCCGGACTCTGCAACACCGTGCTGGTGCTCCACGGCCAGTCCGGCCGCTCGCGTGTGGGCTGGCCGCCTCGCTCAGTGCCGCCATTCTCGATGCTGGGCCAGTTCGAGATGCCCTACGGCAGCGGCGCGCCGCCCAACACCTTCACGCTGCCGATGCTGCGCTACATGAAGGAGACCGGCACCACCCACGAGCAACTGGCCGAAGTGGTCGTGGCGCAGAGCCACTGGGCCGCCGGCAACCCGCGCGCCAGCCGCAACAAGCTGCTGACCGTGGACGACGTGATGGCGTCCCCGATGATCGCCTATCCGTTCCACAAGCTCGAATGCTGCGTGGTCACCGACGGCGGCGGGGCCCTGGTTATCACTACGGCGGAGCGCGCGCGCAACCTCCGGCGCGCGGACAGCCCGGTCTACCTGCTCGGCTCGGGCGAGGCCTGCGACAGCCCGCTAATCTCGATGATGGACGACATGACCAGCTCGAAGGCGTTCCGCCTGTCGAGCCGCCAGGCGTTCGCGGAGTCTGGCGTGAGCCACGCTGACATCGATCATCTGATGATCTACGACGCCTTCGCGCACCTGCCGCTCTACGGGCTGGCCKATCTCGGTTTCGTCGCGCACGGCGAAGCCGCGCGTTTCATCGAGGCCGGCCATACCCGCCCCGGCGGCAAGCTGCCGATGAACACCAATGGCGGCGGCATCCTGTACACGCATACCGGCATGTACGGCATGTTCGCGATCCTGGAGGCCGTGCGCCAGCTGCGCGGCGAGGCCTTCCGGCAGGTGGATGGCGTGCAGTGCAGTTTCGTGCAGGGGGTGGGCGGCATGTTCACGGCCGCCGCCGCGCTGGTGCTCGCCAACACGCTGCCATAGCTGGATGCCACCCGGAGACAACACGACCATGCAGAACGAAGACTGGACACACCTGGGCGACCGCGCGCGGCGGCACCCCGAGCGGATCGCCGTCATCAATGGCAGCAATGGCATCTCCCTGACCTACGGCGAGCTGGACCGGCGTGCCAACCGCCTCGCGCGGCGGCTCCAGCAAATGGGGCTGCGCCCGGGCGACCACATCGCCATGGTGCTGGAGAACAACCTCCGTTGTTTCGAAATCGGCTGGGCGGCCTTGCGCTCCGGGTTGCTCGTCACGCCGGTCAACCGGTTCCTGACGCCGGCCGAGGCGGCCTACATCGTCGAGGACAGCGAGTCGCGCGTGGTCATCAGTTCCCATGCCATGCGCGAGCTGGCCGAAGGGCTGACCGGGCTGATGCCGAACTGCTCCGCGCGGCTGATGGTGGACGGCACGATCGACGGCTGGGACAGCTACGAAGCTGTCGTCGCGACGGTCTCGGACGCCCCGCTCGACGCCGAAACCCTCGGTGCCCTGATGCTATACAGCTCGGGCACCACCGGACGCCCGAAGGGCATCGTGCGTGCCCAGCCTTCGACCCGGATGGCCGATTTCATCGACCCGTTCCGGCGCGGCCAACTGCGCCACTACGACTTCTCCGACGACATGGTCTACCTGTCGACGGCCCCGCTCTACCACGCGGCACCGCTGGCCTGGGCGCTGCAGCTGCAAGCCACGGGCGGCACCGCCGTGTTCATGGAGAAGTTCGAACCGCTCGCCGCGCTGGCGCTGATCGAGCGCTACCGTGTCACGCACAGCCAGTGGGTGCCGACCATGTTCGTCCGGCTGATGAAGCTGACCGAGCAGGAGCGGCACGGTTTCGACCTGTCGAGCCTGCGCATGGCCGTGCACTCGGCGGCGCCCTGCCCGGCCGACGTCAAGCTGCGCATGATCGAATGGTGGGGCCCCATCCTGCACGAGTACTACGGCTCCACCGAAGGCAGCGGGCTGACGATGATCGACAGTGCCGGCTATCTTGCGCATCCGGGCTCGGTCGGCCGCGAAGCCATCGGCAAGCTACACATCTGCAACGACGAGGGCGACGTCCTGCCCCCGGGGCAGCCGGGCCTGATCTACTTCGAGCGGGACACCCTGGCGTTCCACTACCACAACGATCCGGAGAAGACCGAGTCCGCGCGACATCCCCGGCATCGCAACTGGACCACGGTGGGCGACGTGGGCTATGTGGACGAGGAAGGCTACCTGTACCTGACCGACCGGAAGACGTTCATGATCATCTCCGGCGGCGTCAACATCTATCCCCAGGCGATCGAGGACGCGCTGGTCACGCACGAGAAGGTCGGGGACGTGGCGGTCATCGGCGTTCCGTGCGCCGAGATGGGCGAGCAGGTCAAGGCCATCATCGAGCCGGCACCAGGCATCGTGCCCAGCGCGGCGCTCGGCGAGGAGTTGATCGCCTACCTGCGCGGGAAGGTGGCGCGGTACATGATTCCGCGCTCGGTGGATTTCATCGACCGCATGCCCCGGTTGCCGACCGGCAAGCTGTACAAGCAGGCGCTGCGCGAGCGGTACCGCACCAGCCCCTGACGAAAACAGGCCCGCAAGGGCCTGTTTTCTTTCCTGCCACCGCTCGAACCGCCGCCGGCTCAGGCGCCCCGCCAGCCGGCAATCGCCTCGGGCGACAAGCCCCAGGCGGCCAGCGCGGCATCCACGCCGTCGGCATCGGGCGATTGCGGCGCCTGTGGCGGCGTCGGCATGGCCGAAGGCGTGCGGCTGAAGCGTGGCGCCGGCGCGGGCTGCACCACGCCATCCACCTCGACGAATGTGCCGCGCGCCTTCAGATGCGGGTGCGACGGCGCCTCGGCAAACGACAGGACCGGCGCAAAGCAGACATCGGTGCCTTCGAGCAGATCGCACCAAGCCGCGCGCGTGCGGGTGCGGAACGCGGCGGCGAGCACCTCGCGGGTATGCGGCCAGCTCGCGGTGTCCATCTGCGGGCCGATGGCGTCTGCCGGGATGCCCATGCGCTCCAGCAACTCGGCATGGAAGCGTGCCTCGATCGGGCCGATCGAAATCCATTTTCCGTCGGCGCAGGCGTAGACATCGTAGAACGGCGCGCCGGAGTCCAGGATGTTGGTGCCGCGTTCGGGCTGCCACTTCCCGGCCGCCGCCAGCCCGAAGAACGTCATCGCCATGGACGCGGTGCCGTCCACGATGGCCGCATCCACCACCTGCCCCTGGCCGGAGCCGCGCGCCTCGAGGATGGCGGCGAGCACGCCCATGGCCAGATAGAGCGCCCCGCCACTCATGTCGCCGAGCAGCGCMAGCGGCACGGAAGGCGGCTGTCCCTGCCGGCCGATGGCATCGAGCGTGCCGGTCAGCGAGATGTAGTTGATGTCGTGACCCGCCACCTGGGCGAGCGGCCCCTCCTGCCCCCAGCCCGTGATGCGGCCGTAGACAAGCCGGGGATTGCGCGCCAGGCAGACGTCGGGGCCGAGCCCCAGCCGTTCCGTCACGCCGGGCCGGAAGCCCTCGATCAGCGCATCCGCGTCAGCCACGAGTTGCAGGACGCGTTCGACACTGGCCGGCTGCTTCAGGTCCAACGCAATCGATGTGCGATTGCGCAGCGTGAGGTTGTAGCGCAGCGGCTTGCTGACGCCGAGGTCCACCGGCGTCTCGCGTTCGATGCGGATCACCTCGGCCCCCATGTCGGCCAGCAGCATCGCCGCCATCGGCCCGGGACCGATGCCGGCCAGCTCGACGATCCGTACGCCGGCCAGCGGCCCCTTGCGGTTCGCCTCCCCCATCTCAGCCCTCCATGGCCACTGCCGGCCGCTCGGCGACCAGACGCGTGCGGGCAAAGTCGAACAGCGTCGAAGCCGGCTCGGCCAGCAGCGCGCCGCCCAGCCGCGCAGCGCAGCGCGACTCCGTGCCCGCCGTGGTGCGCCATTCGTGCAGTCGGCGCGTGAACAGCCCCAGCACGTGTTCCTCGGTGATGCCGATGGCACCATGCACCGCGTGGGCGATGGCGGCGACGCGCGTGGCGGCCGCCGAGGTTCGCAGCTTGGCCGTCGCCGCGAGCAGCGGATCGGGCAGATATCCCGCGCTGGCCGCGCAGCCGAGCCGGGCCGCCAGCACCGCTGCCGCCACCTGCTCGGCCAGCACGCTCAACTCCTGTTGCACCGCCTGGAACTGGCCAATGGCGCGCCCGAACTGGCGGCGGTCGGTCGCGTAGGTCACGCCGAGCGCCTGGATGCGCTGCATGGCGCCCGCCATGCCCACGGCATGTAGCGCGTTGCAGAGCGTCTCGGCATCGGCCCCGGCGGCGGGAATACGCGCCACCGCCTGCGCCGAGCTGTGCCAGCGGACCGTGGCCGACACGCGCGGCCGGAAGGCTCCGGGCTCGCGTTGCGCGCCTTCCGTCGGCATCAGCCACCAGGCGTCGTTTCGACTCAGCAATACATGGTCGGCCAGCGCCGCGCCGGGCACGTCCGGGCAGACGATCTGTCCGCCGACCTCCAGCGCGAGCGGGGCGATGGCGATGGCACCCGGGCCCCCCGTGATGCCGGCCGAGGCCAGGATGGCTCGCGCCACGGCGGTTTCGGCAAACGGCAGCGGCAGTCCGGCACGCGCCGCGGCCAGCGCCAGCGGGAACAAGTCGGACAGCGACAGCCCGGCGCCGCCACTCGCCTCGGGCAAGAGCGCGTCGGTGTAGCCGAGCGCGTCGATGCGCGCMCAGAGGTCGGCGGCGCCCTCGCCAGCTTCGGTCCGGCGCAGTTGTTCGTCGTCGCAGAGATCGAGCAGGGGCCGCTCGAATCCTTCCAGCAGGGAATCGGTCATCAAACCATCTCCAGTATCAGCGTAATCCGAGGCTGCGGGCGATGATGCCGCGCAGGATCTGGCGCGTGCCGCCGCGCAGCGAGTAGCTTGGGGCGAGCTGCATCACGTAGGCCAGCGTGCGTGCGAGCGCGGGCGATGGCACCTGCGCGTCGCGCTCGAGCGCCGTCTGGATCCAGTCGGGCATCGCCTGTTCAAATTCGGTGCCGAGGTCCTTGACCAGCGCGGCCTCCTGCTCGGGGTTCTCGCCCCGGTTCAGCTTGTCGGCCACGGCCAGCGACATCGCACGCAGCACCGCCAGATTGCCGACGATCCGGCCCGCGAGTTCGGTGGATGCCAKCGACACCTCGCCCGCCGCGCGAACCTCCGCCAGCCATGTTTCCGCCAGCACCAGGCTCGAATAGATGCGCTCGGGGCCGCTGCGCTCGAAAGCCAGCTCCGCCGTCACCTGCTTCCAACCCGAGCCCTCCTCGCCAATCAGTGCGTCGGCCGGCAGTTGCACGTCCTCGAACAGCACTTCGCAGAAGTGGGCGTCGCCGGCCACGTCGCGGATGGGGCGGATCGTGATGCCGGGCAGCGAGAGGTCGATGACGACCTGCGACAAGCCCTGGTGGCGATCCTCGGTCACGCCCGACGTGCGAACCAGTGCCACCATGTACTGCGAGCGATGCGCGTTGGTCGTCCAGATCTTGCGGCCGTTGAGCAGCCAGCCCGCGTCGTTGCGCGTGGCCCGGGTGCGCACGCTGGCGAGATCGGAGCCCGTATCGGGCTCACTCATGCCGATGCAGAAGAACGCTTCGCCGCGAATGATGCGCGGCACGTAGAAGTCACGCTGCGCCGGCGTGCCGTAGCGCAGGATCAGTGGCGCGGTCTGCCGGTCGGCGATCCAGTGGGCGGAGACCGGCGCGCCGGCAGCGAGCAATTCCTCGAGTAGCACGAAGCGCGCGAAGCCGCTGCGGCCACCGCCGCCGTATTCCCGTGGCAGGGTCAGGCCGATCCAGCCCTGTGCGGCGAGCGCCTGGCTGAAGCTGGCATCGAAGCCAAGCCATGAGCGGGAGCGGACCTCGGGTGCGACGTCGCGCATCGCCGAGCGCAGGAAGGCGCGCACCGGTGCACGCAGGGCCTCGTCCTCGGGCGGGATCGCAATCAGGCCGGGTGTGGGAAGCAAAGTCGTCAAGATGGCTCCGGTTTTTGCATGGCCGGCAGGCCGCCTGTTGCGGTGCCGGGATGGCATAATCTATGGCCCCCGCCCGGCCGCGTCCAATACCGGATAGAGACCGCCCGATACGCCAGCCGTATTGCCAACCGCCCTTCTTCGCGCCCATGGAGCTTCGTCAACTCAGGCAAGTCCTCATTCTTGCGGAAACGCTGAACTTTCACCGTGCCGCCGAAAAACTGCACATGGCGCAGCCGCCGCTTTCCACGTCGATCCGCAAGCTCGAGGAAGAGCTGGGCGTGACGCTGTTCGATCGATTGCCGTCGGGCCTGCGCCTGACGCCGGCGGGCGAGGTGGTGCTGCGCAACGCGCGCCGCACGCTGTTCTATTCGGAGGAAGTGCGCCGTGCCGCGCGCGAGGGCGAAGCGGGCGAGCAAGGCATGCTGCGGCTGGGGTTCATCGGATCGGCCACGTACTCAGTGATGCCGGAACTGCTGCGTACGTATCGGCGACAGTACCCGGGCGTGGACCTCGCCATCGAGGAATCGACGACCGTGGAACTGCTGAGCCGGCTCGAGGACCACTCGCTCGACGTGGCGCTGGTGCGCTACCCGGTGCTCGAACCCACCAATGCCGAACTGACCCTGCTGCAGCGCGACCACTTCATGCTGGCCGTCAGCACGGACTCGCCGCTGGCCGCACAGGCGGACATCGCCCTATCCGAACTGGGGGATGTGCCCTTCATCATGTACTCGCGCACGCGGGTGCCGTCGATGCACATGCTGATCACCTGCGCGCTGCACGGCGCCGGCATCAAGCCGCGCATCGCGCAGGAAGCGGTGCAGGTGCAATCGATCCTGAGTCTGGTGGATAGCGGGCTGGGCGTGGCGCTGGTGCCGAACAACGCGGTCAAGTACGCCGGCACCGGCGTGCGGCTGCTGCGGTTGCGGGACTGGCCCATGCAACAGGCCATGGGCGTTGCACTCGCCACGCTGCCGGATGCGATGACCGCCACGGCGAGCAATTTCGTCGCCGTCGCCCGCAGCATCGCTGCAGCGGGCTTGGCGGGCGAGGCTGGCGGCACTACTCCTGGTGGATATTCGCCGTCTTGACGATGCGCCGTGTCCGCTCGATCTCGCTGACCTGGAAATCGCGGAACTGCTGTGGAGTGGCCGGGAACACCGTGCCGCCCATCGTCTCGATGAAACGCGCGCTTTCCTGCGTCGCAAGGAGATCACCCACCGCCTTGGCAATCCGGTCGACCACGGCCTGCGGCGTCTTGGCCGGCAGGAACACGCCGGTCCAGGCGAACGCCTCGTAGCCCTTGCTGCCGGTCTCGGCGATGGTGGGCACGCCGGGCAGCTCCTTGAGCCGTTCCGGGCTGCCTACCGCCAGCGCGCGCACCTTGCCGGCTCGCACCAGCGGCATCACGGCGCTCACCTCCGCCATCGTGTAATCCACGCTCCCGCCGGCGAGGTCGCTCATGGCGAGCGACGTCCCCTTGTACGGCACGGGCATGGCGCGGATACCACGCGTTTCGTGGAACAGTTCCAGCGCCACCTGATAGGTCGGCGTGCCGGCTGCGTAGTTCAGCTTGCCCGGCGCGTTGCGCGCGGCCGTGACCAGTCCGTCGAGCGTCGTGTACGGCGAGCTGGCGGGCACCGCCAGCACCATCGGGAACCGCGCGATGCGCGCCACGGGCACGAAGTCCTTGATCGGGTCATAAGGCAGCTGGCGGAAGACTGCCGCGTTGGTCACCATCGGCGAGTTGCTGGCGACGAACATCGTGTAGCCGTCCGGTGCCGACTCGGCTACCTGGCGCGCGGCAATGAAACTGTTGGCGCCCGGCTTGTTCTCGACCACGAAGGGCTGGCCGAACTTCTCGGTCAGGTGCTTGCCGATAAAACGCGCGGTGGTGTCGGCGCCGCTGCCGGGCGGCAGCGATACCACGATCTTGACCGGCCGGTCTGGGTAGTCCGCGGCGGCGGCGGCGCCGCTGGTCGCGCAAAGCATGGCGGCCATGCACAGGCCCGCGATTTGTCGATGCATTGTTGTCTCCATTATGGTTATGTGCCGACCGGCGACGGCCGGCTGGTGTGACGCTAGCGCTTCAGGAAACCGTCGAGCGCGGCCTCGTGCTCCTCGGTATGGTGCGCCAGCGCCTGGAAGCCGGCGGACATTTCGAGCAGCGTGGCGAGGCTGGTTTGCTGGCCTTCGCGCAGCAGCCGCTTGGTCATGCGCAGCGCGTGCCCCGGGTTGGCGGCGATTCGCCCCGCCAGCGACATGGCGGCCGGCATCAACTCGTCCGCAGGCACCACGCGCGAGACCAGCCCCCACGCCAGCGCCTGCTGCGCATCGATCGCCTCGCCCGTGAACGACATCTCGCAGGCGCGCGACATGCCCACGGCACGCGGCAGCAGCCACGCCCCGCCATCGCCGGGCAGCAATCCCAACTTGGCGAAGCTCTCCGCGAACACGGCCTTGTCCGAGGCAATCCGGATATCGCACATGCACGCGAGGTCATTGCMGGCACCGTACGCGGGGCCGTTCACGGCGGCGATCGTCGGCACCTCAAGCGCCTGCAATGCCAGCGGCAGCCGCTGGATGCCGTTCCGGTACGCGTAACGGCTATTCGCAGGCACGCCCAGCCCGGTGCCGACGGTATCGCGCAGCGTCTTCAAGTTACCGCCTGACGAGAACGCCGGGCCCGCCCCGGTCAGCACCAGCACACGCACCGAGAGGTCGTCGTTGATCGCCTGGCACAGGTCGACGATGCTCTCTATCGCATCGTCATCCGACAAGGCGTTGCGGGTCTGCGGGCGGTTCATCGTGGCAACGGCCACGTGTCCGATGGTTTCGATCTTGAGGAAGTCGCTCATGCTTGGATTCTGATTTCGGTAAGGGGACGAAAGGCAGCCCTGCAGCCGCCGGCTATTCCTTCTCCACGCCGGCCGACCGCGCGGCGACGCTTCATATCCATCTGTTGCCTCCTCAGTAGGACTTCGGCAGGCCAAGCACCTTCTCGGCCACGAAGCACAGGATCAGCTGCGGGCTGATCGGTGCGATGCGGGGAATCAGCGCTTCGCGCAGATAGCGCTCCACGTGATACTCCTTGGCATAGCCATAGCCGCCGTGCGTCATCACCGCCGTCTGGCAGGACTTGTAGCAGGCCTCGGCCGCGAGGTACTTGGCCGCATTGGCCTCCGCGCCGCAGGGCTCGCCGCGATCGAACTTCGCAGCCGCGTTGAGCACCATCAGGTTGGCGGCTTCCAGCTCCATCCAGCATTCGGCCAGTGGATGCTGGATGCCCTGGTTCTTGCCGATCTGGCGGTCGAACACGATACGTTCCTTGGCGTACTGCGTGGCCCGCGCCAGCGCCACGCGCCCGAGCCCAACCGCTTCCGCCGCCACCAGGATCCGTTCGGCGTTCATGCCATGCAGGATGTACTGGAACCCCTTGCCCTCTTCGCCGATGCGGTCCTCCACGGGCACCTTGAGGCCGTCGATAAAGACTTGGTTGGTGTCGACAGCCTTGCGGCCCATCTTGTCGATCTCGCGGGTCTCCACGTGGTTCCGGTCGATGGTCGTGTAGAACAGGCTCAGGCCTTCCGTCTTGCTCTTGATGGCCTCCAGCGGCGTGGTGCGCGCCAGGATCAGCATCTTCTCCACGCAACTGGCGGTGGAGATGAAGGTCTTGGCGCCGTTCAGCACGTAGTGATCGCCGTGCCGGTCCGCGCGCGTCTTCAGTTGCGTGGTGTTGAGGCCGGTGTTGGGCTCGGTCACGGCGAAGCAGGCCCGCTCGCTGCCCTGAATCAGGGGCGGCAGCATGCGTTGCTTCTGCGCCTCGCTGCMGAAGACCACCACCGGGTTCAGGCCGAAGATGTTCATGTGCACGGCCGAAGCCCCGCTCATGCCGGCACCGGATTCGGCGATGGCCTGCATCATGATGGCGGCCTCGGTGATGCCGAGGCCCGAACCGCCGTAGGCTTGCGGGATGCAGATGCCCAGCCAACCGTCCCTGGCGAGCGCCTGATGGAAATCGGTCGGAAAGCCGCCGACCTTGTCCTTCTCCAGCCAATACTCGGCGTCAAAGCGCTCGCAGACCTTCAGGATGGCCTCGCGAATCTCGCGATGTTCGGGGGAATGATCGAAGGTCATGCTCATGCCACCTCCACCGCCATGGCCGTGGCTTCTCCGCCACCCAGGCACAGACTCGCCACGCCACGGCGCAGCCCCCGTTCGCGCAGCGCATGGACCAGCGTCACAAGCAGCCGGGCGCCCGTMGCGCCGACCGGATGGCCCAGCGCGCAGGCGCCGCCGTTCACGTTGACGCGCGCATGCGGCAGGTTCAGTTCGCGCATGGCGAGCAGCGTCACCACCGCAAAGGCCTCATTGATTTCGAACAGGTCGACGTCGCCAGCCTGCCAGCCGGCCTTGTCCAGCACGCGGCGAATGGCGCCCACCGGTGCGAGCGAGAACTGCCCCGGCGGCAGTGCATGCGTGGCGAGCGCGGTGATCCGGGCCAGCGGCGCGATGCCCTTTGCCCGCGCATCCGCCTCGCGCATCATGACCAGCGCGGCGGCGCCGTCTGAAATCGACGACGCGTTGCCTGGCGTCACCGTGCCCTCGGTGCGGAAGGCGGGCGACAGACGTGGGATCTTGTCGATATCGCAGCGCGCCGGGGTCTCGTCATCGCGCAGCGGCTCGCGATTGCGGCTCTTCCCCGACTTCGGCGACAGCTCGACGATCTCCGCCACAAAGCGGCCTTCGCGCACCGCAGCCTGCGCACGCGCCACGCTTTCGGCGGCGAACGCATCCTGCGCCGCGCGCGAGATGCCAGCCTGTTCGGCGGTCAGGTCGGCGTAATAGCCCATCAGATGGCCTTCATACGCATCCTCAAGACCATCGCGATACATATGGTCCAGGAACTGCCCGTGGCCGAGGCGGTAGCCCTGCCGGCCGCGCGGCACGAGGTGCGGCGCGTTGGTCATCGACTCCATGCCGCCCGCCACCGCCACCGTGCAACTGCCGGCGCGCAGCAGGTCATGCGCCAGCATGGCTGCCTTCATGCCGGACCCGCACATCTTGCTGATCGTCGTCGCCGGCACCGATGGCGGCAATCCCGCACCAAGCACGGCCTGCCGGGCCGGGGCTTGGCCAAGGCCGGCGAACAGGCAACAGCCCATGATGGCTTCGTCGACGCTATCGGCCGACACCCCTGCCTGCGCCACGGCGGAGGCAATGGCGGCAGCGCCAAGCTCGGGCGCCGAGAACGTCGATAAAGCGCCCTGGAACGCGCCGATGGGCGTGCGCTGCGCGCCCACGATGACAATGGATGAATCTTGCTCGTGCATCACTGCATCTCCTGGAACGATGTCTTGGGGGTGGATGCCCGATCAGGCGTCCGCGACGAGGGTCGCGGCCGACGCCGCCATGGCCTCGATCTCCGCCGGGCTGTAGCCGGCTTCCGCCAGCACCTCGGCGCTGTGCTGGCCAAGCCGGGGGGCTTGCCGGGCGATATGCGGCTGGGACTTCGACCACCGTGACGGCACCGCCATCGAGCGCATGCGGCCTTCGCTCGGATGCTCGACCATCTCGAAGAACCCCACCGCCTGCAGGTGCGGGTCGTTCATCAGCGAGTCGAGCGTGTGCATGGGCATGACTGGGATGTCGGCCGCTTCGAGCACCGCCGTCCATTCCGCCGACGTGCGCGTGGCCATCACCTCGGCCAGCATCCGGTACAACTCGTGGATGTGCTTCGTGCGCTCGCCGATCGAGTGGAAGCGCGGGTCGTTCGTCATGACGTCGGGCTGGCCGATCAGCGCGAAGAACGTTTTCCACTGCTTGTCGTTGTAGACCATCACGCACAGGTAGCCGTCACGCGTGCGGTATGGCTTGCGGTTGTCGTTCAGCAGGCGCGCGTAGCCGGCGGGGCCGATTGGCGGATCGAAGGTCGCGCCGTACATGTGATCGCCCAATACGAACTGCGCCATGGTCTCAAACATCGGCACTTCGATCGACTGGCCTTCACCGGTGCGGGTGCGGTAGAGCAGCGCGGCCGTCACCGCGTTGGCGGCGCTCATGCCGACGATGCGGTCCGCCATGGCGTTCGGCGCGTAGCGCGGCTCTTCGGAGCCGGCCAGCGTGCTCAGCGCCGGGATGCCCACGGCGCCCTGGATCAGGTCGTCATAGGCCGGCTTGGCCGCGTAGGGACCGCGCTGGCCGTAGCCGTAGACACCCACGTAGACGATGCGCGGATTGACCGCCGCGATGTCCGCGTAGCCGAGCCGCAGGCGCTGCATGGCCTGCGGGCGGACGTTATAGATCAGCACATCGGCGTCAGCGGCCAGGCGCAGCAGCGCATCACGCCCGGCTGGCTGCTTGAGATCCAGCACCACGCTGCGCTTGTTGCGGTTGGCATGGAGAAAAACGCCCGCCATGCCGGGATTGCGGGCAGGACCGATGCCACGCACGGTGTCGCCGCCGGGCGGCTCGATCTTGATGATGTCCGCGCCGAGATCGCCAAGGATCTGGGTGGCGTACGGTCCCATCAACACCGTGGTCAGGTCCAGGATGCGTATCCCGGCCAGCGGCCCGTTACTCTCCTTGCCGTCCTTGCCGTCCTCGCCAACTGCGCCCGTGGCGCGTGCAGTACCTTCCACCTCCATCGCAATCTCCTCGAAACGATGGAGCGCATGCTACGGACGCACCCCGGCCGCGACAAATACCGTCTTCATGTCGCCCGATACCTGCTTCGTATCGATCACCCCGTTCCCCGCCCCTACCCATGTTGGGGAGGGTGGCGGAGGGGGCCCCACCGCTATGCTCGTTCCCCTGATCCGACCAACAGCCAGCAGGGAGCCGTGCATGGACTTGCGATTCACCCGAGCCGAACAGGATTTCCGCGAGGAAGTCCGCGCTTTCGTGCGGAGCCAGTTGCCCGCCGACATCGCCGACAAAGTCCGCAATCACCAGCGTCTGGAAAAGGACGACTTCGTGCGGTGGCATCGCATCCTCCAGGCGCACGGCTGGGGGGCGCCGAACTGGCCGGTCGAGTACGGCGGCACCGGCTGGAACGCCATCCAGCGGCTGATCTTCGAGATCGAGACCTTCCACGGCGACGCCCCGCGCCTGCTGCCGACCGGCCTGGCCATGATCGGGCCGGTGTTGCAGAAGTACGGCAACGCTGCGCAGAAGGCCCATTTCCTGCCGCGCATCCCCACCATGGAAGACTTCTGGTGCCAGGGCTACTCGGAGCCCGGCGCGGGGTCCGACCTCGCCTCGCTGAAGATGCGCGCCGTGCGCCAGGGCGACCGCTACATCGTGAGCGGCCAGAAGACGTGGACGTCGTATGCGCAATATGCCGACTGGATTTTCTGCCTCGTCCGCACCGATGGCGAGGCCAAGCTCCAGGACGGCATCTCGATGCTGCTGATCGACATGAAGAGCCCCGGCGTGACGATCCGTCCCATTACCACCCTCGACGGGGGCCACGACGTCAACGAAACGTGGTTCGAAGACGTGGAGGTGCCGGTCGAGAACCTGGTGGGCGAGGAGAACCGCGGCTGGACCTACGCCAAGTACCTGCTGGGCCATGAGCGCACTTCCATCGCCGGCATCGGCCATTGCCATCGCGAGATGCGCCTGCTCAAGCACTACGCCACCGAGGCTACCGACGGCAAGGGCCGGCGGATGATCGACGATGTGCGCATGCGCGACAAGATCGCCCGGCTTGAGATGGACCTGATGGCCATGGAAATGCTCCTGCTGCGCGTGGCCACGCAGGAAGGTAGCCGTGGGCCCGGTCCGGAAGCCTCGATCCTGAAGATCCGCGGCTCCGAGCTGCAGCAGGACATCGCCATGCTGCAACTGGAGGTGGCGGGCCCGAACGCGTGGCCGTACGCGCCGGAGTGGCGCGAGGCGGGCACCGTCCAGCCGGTCAGCGGGCCGGATTGGGCATCGCCGGCTGCGGCCACCTACTTCGATACGCGCAAGACATCGATCTACGGCGGCGCCAACGAAGTGCAGAAGAACATCATCGCCAAGATGATCATCGGATTCTGAAGGGAGACACAAGCATGGACTTCCAATACAGCGAAGAACAGCAGATGCTGGCGGACAGCCTGCGGCGTTTCGTCGAGACCGAGTATCCGTTTGCGCGGCGCCGGGAGATTGCTCGCCAGGGTGGCGCGTTCGATCGCGGCATCTGGGCCGCACTGGCGGAGATGGGTGTGCTGGGCCTCACCGTGTCGACCGACTTCGGCGGCTTTGGCGAAGGCCCGGCCAGCCAGCTGGTGGTGCACCGGGAACTGGGGCGCGGGCTGGTGCTGGAACCTGTGATCCCGAGCGCGGTGGTCGGCACGGCCGTGCTCGGCAACTATGGCAGCGCGGCGCAACAGGCGGCATGGCTGCCGGCGCTTGCCAGCGGCGAGCGCGTGCTCGCCCTCGCCTATCTCGAACCGGGCACGCGCTATCGGCCGGAAGCCGCGCAGGCGACGGCCGTGCGTGACGGTGATAGCTATCGGCTCGATGGCATCAAATCGCTGGTCTGGCATGGCGATGCGGCGGACACCTATCTGGTCTGCGCGCGGGTCCCGGCGCCTGAGGGCGATCTCGCGCTGTTCCTCGTGCCGCGCGACACAGAAGGGCTGCACGTCACCAGCTATCCGACCATGGATGGCCTGCGCGGCGCCGACCTGCGGCTGCAAGGCGTGACAGTGCCAGCCGCCGCGCGGATCGGACAGGCGGAAATCGGCTTGGCTGCGCTCGAACATGGGCTCGACCACGGTATCGCCGCACAGTGCGCCGCTGCAGTAGGTGCGATGGAGCGCCTGATCGAACTGACGGGCGAATACCTTCGCACGCGCCGGCAGTTCGGCACGCCGCTCGCCACGTTCCAGGCCCTGCAGCACCGCATGGCCGAGATGCTGGTGCACAAGGAACTCGCGCTGTCGATGGCCTACGTTGCGGTACAGGCGCTCGACGAGACCGACGCTGCCGCGCGCAGGCGCATGCTTGCCGGTGCCAAGGTGGTGGTGGCCCGGGCGGCGCGCTTCATCGGCCAGCAAGCCGTTCAACTCCACGGCGGCATGGGCATGACMGACGAACTGGAGGTCGGCGACTACTTCAAGCAGCTCACGATGGTGGACGTGTTGTTCGGCGATACGGACTTCCACATGGAACGCTACGGCGAGGCCATGGCAGGCACGCGCGGCTGAACACCACGAAACGTGGCGTAACGCACTTGCATATCGATAGTGGTGTACTACGCTAGACACTTCCCCATCAAAAGTGTCTAGCGCGTCATGACTGACACCGACTCGTCTTAGCGCTCCACCCTCCCGAATCCGGCTCCAGATACCGCATCCCCCGACAGGTTCCCCCGTCGGGGGACGGGGTCGCTTATCGCGTTTTTTCACACCGCAGCCCAACACGCGCCAGCGGGGCGAGGGCACGCCCGTGCGCGACGACATGCCAACGCCCAAACAGCTTGCAGCACTGCAGTCCGAGCCCTCGGGCTCGTTCTTTCACGTCGTAGTTCCGGAGGAAAGATCGTGTTGCGCATCCAGAAAACCCCGCTGGCGCTGGCCACCGCCGTTGCCAGTACCCTGCTGATCGCTTCATGCGGCGGCAGCGACGACAAGCCCGCCACACCCCCCACCACCCCAACCACCCCACAGGCCGACACCAGTTGCCAGGTACTGGCCAGCGACGGCAGCACGGTCGTGGTGGGATCGAACCAGCCCGGCGACCCTTCCCTGCCCGAGCCGGCGTCCGGCTACCGCAAGGGGCTCAAGCCCGTCTACGCGAAGACCTATATGGTGTCGTCGTCGAACGCCTATGCCAGCGCGGCCGGCTGCGCGGTGCTCAAGAAAGGCGGCAGCGCAGCAGACGCCGCAGTGGCCGTCCAGTCCGTGCTCGGGCTGACCGTGCCGGAAGCCACCGGCATGGGCTCGGGCGGCTTCATGCTCTACTACGACGCCCGCACGCGCGCCGTGCAGGCCTACGATGGCCGGGAATCGGCGCCGGCCGCCGCCACCGAGAACTATCTGCGCTATATCGACGACGCCACCAACACGAACCCGCCCGTGCCGAGCGCCCGCGCCAGCGGCCGTTCGATCGGCACCGTCGGCATCCCGCGCCTGATCGAACGCGTGCAGAAGGAGCATGGCAAGCTCGCGTGGAAGGACCTGTTCGGGGATGCCATCACGCTGGCCACCAACGGGTTTCCGATCGGCGGACGGCTGGCCGCCGCCATCCAGAGCAACGCCACGTCGCTCAAGCGTGACCCCGAAGCCCTCGCCTATTTCTTCAACGCCGACAGCACGCCCAAGGCGCTCGGCACGGTGCTGAAGAATCCGGCCTACGCCAACACCCTGACGCAGATGGCTGCCAACGGGGCCAATGCGATCTACACGGGCCAGATCGCCAGCGACATCATCGCCAAGATCGGCACGACGGCCGCCACGGACGGCTCGGCGATCACGCCGGGCAAGACCACGCTGGCCGATCTGGCCAACTATCAGGCCAAGCAGCGCGACCCGGTCTGCATCACGTATCGCGCGTACTGGATCTGCGGGGCGCCGCCGCCGACGTCKGGCGGGATCACGGTGCTGTCGGCGATGGGGATTCTCGAGAACTTCGACCTCGCCGCGCTGAAGCCGACCGCCATCGACGGCGAAKGCGGCAAGCCCACCGTGCTCGGCGTGCACTTCGTCAGCGAAGCCGAACGGCTGGCCTACGCCGACCGTGACAAGTACGTGGCCGATACCGACTTCGTCCCCCTGCCCGGCGGCTCCGCCAACACCATGCTKAACAAGCCGTACCTGGCCTCCCGCGCGGCACTGATCTCGCCGACGGTCAGCATGGGCACGGCCACGGCTGGGAACCTCGGTTCGGTGCCCCTCGGCGTGGCGTCGCTGATCGAGCACGGCACGAACCAGTTCACGATCGTCGATGCGGACGGCAGCGTGGTCAGCGCGACCACGTCGGTTGAATCGAGCATGGGGTCGTTCCACATGACCAACGGCTTCCTGCTCAACAACCAGCTGACCGACTTTTCGGCCCAGCCGACCGACAGCGGCGGCATACCGGTGGCCAACCGGGTGCAGCCCGGCAAGCGGCCGCGCAGCTCGATGGCGCCGACGATGGTGTTCCGTCAGGCCGCAGATGGGTCGATTGGCGACTTCCTGATGGCCACCGGCTCGCCGGGCGGCGGCACGATCCCGCAATACGTCGTGAAGACGCTCGTGGGTGTGCTCGACTGGGGGCTCGACGCCCAGCAGTCCTCGGGCCTCGTCGACTTCGGTGCCAGCAACAACCCAAGCACCACGGTCGGGGGCGAGCATCCGAACATCGACGCCACAAGCAACGGCGGCAACGATCCGCTGGTCACGGGCCTGCGTGCCTTGGGCCATACGGTATCGATCGGCGCGCAGGCGAGCGGGGTCAACACGGTCCTGCGCAGCCAGTCAGGCGGCGCGGCGGTGTGGATGGGCGGCACGGATCCGCGCCGTGAAGGGGTGGTCCTCGGGGATACGTTCAATCCTTGAGCGGGATGGCAAAAGGGGGAGCGGGCTCGCGCCCCTCCCCCTCCATGGATTCATCCGGTCCGGCCTGGGACTTGTGGTCCCGGGCCGGGCGATGCTGTTAGCGCCGCACCTTGTCCGGCGCCGGCAGCTTCTGGCCAGAGTCCGCCAGAGACGCCTCCAGGCGGCGAATTTCCTGCCGCAGCTTCGCCAACTGGCTGCGCGCGCTGCGGTTGTCGGCCTCTCGGGCGTCGTTGTCGGCGCGGAACGTCTTCTGGTCCTCGGCGAACTGCTCACGCTGCGCCTGCTCGGCGCGCAGTTCAGTGGCCAGCGCGTCCGCCTGGGCTTCCGCACTTTGGATCGCCCGCTCGTACTGGCGCTGCTCCGTCGCCAGCACTTGCCGGCGGATCGCCTGATCGGCCAGCGCCGCGCTCTGCGCGGTGGCCTTGCGGTATGCCGATTCCGCGCTCGCCAGCGAGCTGAAACGCGACACGCGCCACAGCTTGTTCTGGTAGAGCAGCCCGACGTAGCAGACCACTTCATCTTCCGCCAGCATCAGGGTCGTGGCGTACTCGCCATTGGCGCTCGCGCGCAGTTCGCGAACTGATTTGTCCTTGATCCGCTGCTGAAGCTCCGCCACAAGGCGCGTCCGCGACGCATCGGACGGCCGGTCCGCCTCCACAGCCGGCCCTTCGGCTGCCATCGGATCGGTACTGGCCCATGCACCGGCGCCACACAATGCCAGGCTTGCCGCGAGGAGGCCGGCGAGCAGTCGGGGGAAATAGGTTTTTTCGAGCATATTATTGGTGTTAGGACCTCGGGTGATCCACGGCTAACGGCAGGTTCGGAGAATACTTGAGACTTACCCGTCACGCAGAATCGGCTAGGGAAAACACTGAGTTTGCATACGAATGCAAGAAAGTTACTGTGCATACGTATGCACAACCAACCTCGGAACTCCCCATGATTCGCTACCTCAAGCGTGGACGTGACGTCCAGGCGCGTGCCAATGACGACAGCGCTGTTCGCAATACCGTCGAAGGCATCATCCGCGACATCGAAGCGCGCGGCGATGCGGCCGTGCGCGAATACAGCAAGAAGTTCGATAACTGGGACCCCCAGGATTTCCGTCTGCCGCAGGCCGCCATTGAGAAGGCGATGAACAGCCTCTCGGCGCGCGAACTGGAGGACATCCGCTTCGCGCAGGCACAGGTTCGCAACTTCGCACAGATCCAGCGTGACTCCATGCTCGACGTCGAGGTCGAAACCCGCCCCGGCGTGTTCCTGGGCCACCGCCATATTCCGGTCAATGCGGTCGGCTGCTACATCCCGGGTGGCAAGTATCCGCTGCTGGCCTCGGCCCACATGAGCGTCCTGACCGCCAAGGTCGCCGGCGTCAAGCGCGTGGTGGCGACGGCGCCCCCCTTCCACGGCGAGCCGCACCCGGCGATCGTCGCCGCCATGCACATGGCGGGCGCGGACGAGATCCTGGTGCTGGGCGGCGTGCAGGCGGTGGTGGCGATGGCCGTCGGCACCTCCAGCATCGCACCCGTGGACATGCTGGTCGGTCCGGGCAATATGTTCGTGGCGGAAGCCAAGCGCCAGCTGTTCGGCCGTGTCGGCATCGACCTGTTCGCCGGTCCCACTGAAACGCTGGTCATTGCCGACGACTCGGTAGACGGCGAAATCTGTGCGGTCGACTTGCTGGGCCAGGCCGAGCACGGTCTGACCTCGCCGGCGGTTCTGCTGACAGATAGCGAAGCGCTGGCGCACGCCACCATGGCCGAAATCGAGCGGCAGCTCAAGATCCTGCCGACGGCGGAGATCGCCGGCAAGGCCTGGGCGGACTTTGGCGAGGTGATCGTCTGCGATACGCGCGAAGAGATGCTACAGAAGGCGGATGAGATCGCCTCGGAGCACGTGCAGGTGATGACCCGCGATCCCGACTGGTTCCTGAACCAGATGACCAACTACGGCGCGCTGTTCCTGGGACCGCGCACCAATGTCGCCTTTGGCGACAAGGTTATCGGTACCAATCACACGCTGCCCACCAACAAGGCGGCGCGTTATACCGGCGGCCTGTGGGTCGGCAAATTCCTGAAGACCTGCACGTTCCAGCGCGTGACGACGGATGCCGCCAGCGCCGAGATCGGCGAATACTGCTCGCGCCTGTGCCATATGGAGAACTTCGCGGGCCATGGCGAGCAGGCCAACATCCGCGTGCGCCGCTATGGCGAACGTCCCGAAGTGCCGTGGTACGCGCCGGTGCCGGCGTTGCAGGGGTGACAGCCGTGACGCCATTGCCGGCATTCGGCGGCTTTCGTCTCGATGGCAAGCGCGCCCTCGTCACCGGCGGAGGCCGCGGCCTGGGGTTGGCGGCGGCCGTGGCACTGGCACAGGCTGGTGCCGAGGTCACCCTGGCCGCCCGGTCCGGTGCCGAGCTGGAGGCCGCTTGCGCCGCCATTCGTGCGCAAGGCGGCAGCGCCGACTTCATGGTGCTGGACGTCACGGACCCCTCGGCTGTCGAGCGCGCGATCAGCAGCCGCCCCCCGTTCCAGATCCTCGTCAACAACGCGGGCATGAATCGGCCCAAACTGCTGACCGAAACGTCCGACGAAGACATCGACGCGGTCTTTGCGCTGAACGTAAAGGCGACCTTCTATGTCTCCCGCGAAGTGGCGCGCAGCCTGCAGGCGGCGGGCCTGCCCGGTTCTTTCATCAACGTCTCCTCGCAGATGGGGCACGTGGGCAGCCCGCGCCGTGCGCTCTACTGCGCCAGCAAGCATGCGATCGAGGGCATGAGCAAGGCCCTGGCCTGGGAGCTGGGACCGGCGGGCATCCGCGTCAATACGCTCTGCCCTACCTTTATCGAGACGACGCTCACCGCGCCGATGTTCGAGGACCCGTCGTTTCGCCGCTTTGTGCTCGACAAGATCGCGCTGGGCCGGCTGGGTCGGATCGACGAGGTGATGGGTCCGGTGGTGTTCCTCGCCAGCGACGCTTCCAGCCTGATGACGGGCAGCGCGCTGATGCTTGACGGAGGATGGACAGCGGCATGAAAAAAGTCACCGCCCACGACGTGGCCCGCCTGGCGGAAGTCTCGCAGTCCGCCGTCAGCCGCACCTTCACGCCCGGCGCCAGCGTGGCGCCCGAAACGCGTGAGCGTATCGAGACCGCCGCCCGCAAGCTCGGCTACCGGCCCAATGCCATCGCCCGCAGCCTGATCACCCGCCGCAGCCGGATCATCGGCCTGGTCATGAGCTATCTGGAGAACCAGTTCTACCCCGTGGTCATCGAACGCCTGTGCCAGGCGCTGCAGCAGGATGGCTATMACGTGCTGCTGTTTATCAGCGAGACGGAAGAGGCCGACAACGTCCTGGCGGACATCCTCCAGTATCAGGTCGATGGCATCGTGATGGCCTCCACGACGCTGTCGTCGGCACTTGCCAACGACTGCATCAACGCCGGCATTCCCGTAGTGCTGTTCAACCGGGTGGCACAGGTTGGCCCCATGGGCGGCTACTCGACCAGTTCGGTCACCTCGCAGAACCGCGCGGGCGGCCGGCAAGTCGGGGAACTGCTGGTGCGCACCGGCCACCGCCGCATTGCCTGGCTGGCCGGATCGGAGAACGCATCGACCAGCCGCGACCGCGAGGCCGGGCTATGCGATGCCCTCGCTGCAGCCGGCCTGCCGCTGCATGCCCGGGGCGTCGGCGACTACGACTTCGCCGAAGCGCGGCGCGCGGTGCTCGCGCTGTTCCGTGACCCCGACAACCGCCCGGACGCGCTGTTCGCCGCCAATGACCACATGGCCATCGCGGCGCTGGAGACCCTGCGTGCCGAACTGGGCATGCAAGTGCCGCGCGATGTTTCCGTGGTGGGCTTCGACAACGTGCCGCAAGCCGCGTGGCCGTCCTTCGACCTGACGACCGTGCAGCAGAACGTGGAGCAGATGGTGCACGCCACGCGGACCCTGCTGTTCGAGCAGATCGGCGGACAGGTCATGGCGAGCAGCGTGGATGTGCCCTGCGTGCTGGTCGAGCGCGGCACCGTACGCAAGCGCGACGCCACATAACAGGAGACCCAAGACAACATGACCGACAACCATAAGATTCAGGCGCTCTGCGCCGGCCGCCCGGTAGCCATCGTCGGCGCCGGGCTGGTAGGCGCCGGCTGGGCCATCGTCTTTGCCCGGGCTGGCCTGAACGTGACGATGTTCGACGCCAACCCGGAGATCACGCGCCAGGCGGTGCCGCTCATCGAAGGGCAACTGGCCGGCTTGCAGCGGCACGGGTTGATCGATGAGGACCCCGCCACCGTGCTGGCCCGCATCACGCCGGTTGCCACGCTGGCCGAGGCGGTGGAAGGCGTTGCCTATGTGCAGGAGTCGGTGCTCGAACGCGTGGAGGTGAAACGCCAGCTGATGGTGGATCTCGACGCGCTGGCCTCCCCCGATATGGTCGTCGGAAGCTCTACGTCCGGCATCCCCGGATCGGCGTTTGCCCTGGGCCTGTCCATCTCGCCGCGCGTGCTGATCGCCCATCCGGTCAATCCGCCTTATCTGGTCCCGGTCGTTGAGCTGGTGCCGTCGCCGGAGACGGCGTCGAGCACAGTCGACTTTGCCGACGCCCTGATGCGCGCCGTGGGCCAGACCGTGGTCCACGTGCGCAAGGAAGTGGAAGGCTTCGTCCTGAACCGGCTGCAGGCTGTGCTGCTGCGCGAAGCGTGGGCGCTGGCGCAGGAAGGCGTGGCCAGTTGCGAGGACATCGACAAGACCATACGCGACGGCCTGGGCTGGCGCTGGTCGTTCATGGGGCCATTCGAAACCATCGACCTGAACGCGCCGGGCGGCGTGGCCGACTATGCGGTGCGGCTGGGTCCGCTGTACCAGCGCATCGCGAATTCACGCGGCCACGAGACACCTTGGGACCCGGCGCTGATCCGGGAAGTGGAGGCGCAACGCCGCGAGCACCTGCCGCAGTCAGACCTGGAATCCCGACGGGCCTGGCGCGATGAAAACCTGATGGCGATAGCCGCCAACCGTCGCGCCCGCGACCCACGAGCCTGAGCCACACCGACTTCGAAGTTCCGCTGCAATCGTCATAGAAAAGGCACGTCGATGCCTTCCCCACTACAAAGACCGGAGACAACCATCGTGAAACAGCCTCTCAGCCTGTCCGCCCAAGCCCGCCGCCGCCTGCTCGGCGCCACCCTGGCATTGACCGCTTGCGGCATATCCGCCGCGCATGCGCAAGCCGACTATCCCAACAAGCCAATCCGCCTGATCGTGCCCTTCGCCAATGCCGGCGTGACCGACACCAGCGCCCGCATCGTGGCAGAGAAGCTCGGCCAGCAGCTTGGCCAGCAGATCATCGTCGATAACAAGCCCGGCGCTGGCGGCAATATCGGCACGCAGATGGCGGCGAAGGCGGATCCCGATGGCTACACGCTGCTGCTCGGCTATGACGGCACGCTGGTGATCAATCCCAATGTCTATGCCAAGGTGCCCTTCGACACGGTCAAGGACTTCACGCCCATCGGCAAGATCGGTGACGCCGTGCTGATGATCGCCGCCAATCCGAAGCTGGGCATCAAGACCGTGGCGGACTTGCAGCACTACGCCAGGACGGTGGCTGGGGGCATGTCCTACGGTAGCGCGGGCAATGGCAGCACCACCCATCTGGCCGGCGAGATGTTCCATCAGCGCACCGGCATCCCGATGACCCACGTGCCATACAAGGGTGGCGGCCAGGCTTTGCTCGATGTGGTCGGGGGCAACCTGCCCGTGACCTTCGCGGCGGTGACGGGCGCCATGCCCTTCGTCAAGAGCGGCCAGGTCGATGCGGTGGCCGTGACGTCGCGCGAGCGCGCCCCCTCGCTGCCGAACGTGCCGACGCTGATCGAAGCTGGCATGAAGGACTTCGAGATCAGCTCGTGGGTGGGTCTGATGGCCCCCGCCCGCACGCCCAAGCCTGTGATCGACAAGCTCAGCGCCGCGCTACAGAAAGTGTTGAACGACCCCGCGATGCGTGAGCGCCTGGCGTCGCTCGGCATCGTCGCCACGCCGGGCACGCCTGATGCCTATGGCCGCGAGATCGTGCGTGACCTCGACAAGAACAAGGCGATCGTCAAGGCTGCCCACATCAAGCTCGATTGACTTTGGACGGTGGCACCACCGACCCATGCTGAGTGACCCCACACCATGACAACTCTATTCGACAAGATCTGGGCGGCCCACGCGGTGGCCCGTAACGATGCCGGCGAGGACCTGATCTATATCGACCGGCACCTGGTGCAGGAGGTATCGAGTCCGCAAGCCTTCGCCAGCATGGCCGAGGCGGGTCATGCGCTGCGCTCGTCGCCGCGCCACATCGCCGTGCAGGATCACAACGTACCGACCACGGCCGACCGCCTGACCCACATCCCCAACGCGGAAAGCCGCGAGCAGATCGCCACCCTGCGGCGCAATGCGCAGGCCACCGGCATGCGCCTGTTCGACCTGGACCACCCCTTGCAGGGCATCGTCCACGTCATCGCGCCGGAACTGGGC
Organism: Cupriavidus sp. 05T42; assembly: GCF_056396345.1. Lineage (NCBI taxonomy): Bacteria > Pseudomonadati > Pseudomonadota > Betaproteobacteria > Burkholderiales > Burkholderiaceae > Cupriavidus > Cupriavidus sp. 05T42. Next base: position 102,722 of record NZ_JBFTLH010000009.1, on the reverse strand, counting down.
TACGTGCTGCCGGGCAGCACCGTGGTCTGTGGCGACTCGCACAGCGCCACGCTGGGCGCCTTGGGCGCGCTGGCCTGGGGCATCGGCACCTCGGAAGTCGCCCATGTCATGAGCACCCAGAGCCTGTGGATGCGCAAGCCGCGCACGATGGGCATCGCCATCTCGGGCGCGCTGGCCAGGGGCGTCTACGCCAAGGACCTGGCGCTGGCCATCATCCATCACATCGGCACCAGCGGCGGCAATGGCTACGGCGTCGAATACTTCGGCCCGATGGTCGATGCGCTGTCGATGGAGGCGCGGCTCACGCTTTGCAACATGACCATCGAGGCCGGCTCACGCTTCGGCCTGATCGCACCGGATGCGACCACCCTCGCCTACCTGCGCGACCGCGTACAAGGCGCCGCGCGCGACCATTTCGAGCAGGCCGCGCAGGCATGGAGCGCGCTGCGCACCGATGCGACGGGCGACTACGACCGCAGCGTGGCGTTCGATGCCGCCACCGTCTCCCCGCTCGTCACCTGGGGCACCACGCCAGCCGACAGCGCTGCGTTCTCCGGCAACGTCGGCGACGGCGCCATGCTCGGCGAGGAAGCCGAGCGCAACCGTCTGGAAGAAAACCTCGCCTACATGGGTCTCAAGATCGGCCAGGCGCTGTCTTCGGTGCCGATCGACGTGGCCTTTATTGGCTCCTGTACCAATGGTCGACTGGAAGATCTGCGCGCCGCTGCCGATGTGGTGCGCGGTCGCCACGTGGCCAAGGGCGTACGTGCGCTGGTGGTCCCGGGTTCGGGCAGCGTCAAGCGCGCGGCCGAGGCCGAGGGCCTGGCGAAAGTCTTTGTCGACGCGGGTTTCGAGTGGCGTGAATCGGGCTGCTCCATGTGCATCGGCATGAATGGCGACAGCCTCGCGCCGGGCGAGCGCTGCGCTTCCACCTCCAACCGGAACTTCGAGAACCGGCAGGGACAAGGCGGCCGTACCCACCTGATGAGCCCCGCCGCCGTCGCGGCATCCGCCCTGCAAGGACGCTTGACCGACCCCCGGGAGTACCTCGCATGAAAGCCGTTATCGCAGAAGTCCAAGGCCGCGCTGCGGTCATGCAGCGCGACGACATCGACACCGATGCCATCTTCCCGGGACGCTTCCTGCGCCTGGTGCAGCGCACTGGCATGGGAGCGCACCTGTTTGCCGACTGGCTGGCCGAAGGCCGCCCGGAAGTGGCGTTCATGGCCCAACCGTCGCCGCCGCAGGTGCTGGTCGCATTGCAGAACTTTGGTTGCGGCTCATCGCGCGAACATGCCGTCTGGGCCTTGTCGGACTACGGCGTGCAGGCCGTGGTCGCGCTGTCGTTTGGCGACATCTTCCGCAACAACTGCGTGAAGAACGGCGTGGTGGCCGCCACCGTGACGCCAGCGGATCATGCGCGCCTCTTGCAAGCACTCGCTGGGGCGGTGGACGCGCCGCTGCACCTGCGTGTTGCCGAGCGCAGCCTGCAGCTTCCCGATGGCAGCGTCATTCCCGTCACGCTCGCCGACGGCCATGCGGAGCAACTGCTCTCGGCCGAAGACGAGGTAGACCGGACCCTGCGTCATGACGCGGCGCTGCGCGCCTATGAGGCGCGCGTGCAGCGCGACCAGCCGTGGCTGGCCTCGATGGACTAAGCCGCACTTCCCTTCCCTTTTCTAGCCTACTGGAGCCGCCATGGCCAATCCCATCCTCCGACAAAAACTTGCCGCCGGCGAGTTCATCGTCATCCCCGGCGTGCAGGACATGATCGCCACCGTCATGACCAACAAGGTCGGCTTCGAGATCATCTACGGCTCCGGCTACTGGCTCACCGCCTCCAGCCTGGGGCTGCCCGATGCCGGCATTGCCACCTATACGCAGATGGTGGACCGCATGCGCACCATCACCCGCACCTCAAAGGCGGCGCTGATCGCCGATGCGGATACCGGCTACGGCGGCCTGCTCAACGTGCACCACACCGTGCGCGGCTACGAGGAAGCCGGCGTCACCGCCATCCAGATCGAGGATCAGGAATTTCCCAAGAAGTGCGGCCACACGCCCTACAAGCGCTGCGTGCCGATCGAGGACATGGTCGAAAAGATCAAGGTCGCGTCGGAAGCCCGTCAGGACAAGGAGAATTTCCTCATCATCGCCCGTACCGATGCCCGCGCCAGCCTGGGCGTGGACGATGCCATGCGCCGCATGGAGGCCTATGCGAAGGCCGGCGCCGACATCCTGTTCTTCGAGGCGCCCCAGTCCGAGGAAGAAATGCGCCGCGCCTGCGACGCCTTCGACCTGCCCATGATGGCCAACATGGCTGACGGCGGGAAGACGCCGATCCTGCCAGCCAGCGTGCTCAAGGAGATCGGCTACTCGCTCGCCATCTTCCCCGCCATGACCAGCCTGGTCGCCGCCGCCGCGATGGAGAAGTCCCTGCGCCACCTCAAGGAGGCGGGCACCAGCCTGTCGCCCGAGATTCCCATGGCGGACTTCAACGAGTTCTGCAGGCTGATCGGCTTCGAAGAGGTCTGGGACTTCGAGAAGCGCTGGGCGCGCTGACCCGCCAATCGACACTAGAAAAAATCACAGGAGGAGACCCAACATGCCGATCACCCACACCAACCCCCGCCGCCACGCCTATCAGGGCCCGCTGCTGCGCTGCGCCGTCCTGGCAGCCGCCACCTGGGGCGCTGTCACACCCGCGCTGGCGCAGACGGCGTGGAAGCCCAATCGCCCCGTCACCATCGTCGTGCCCTACGTACCGGGCGGCGGCACCGACGCCTCCGCGCGCGCGACGGCCAAACTGCTGGGCGAGCAATGGGGCCAGCCGGTGCTGGTGGTCAACCTGCCTGGCGCCGACGGCCTGATCGGCACGCGCAAGGTCGCCGAGGCCAAGCCCGACGGCTACACGCTGCTGCTCCAAACGCCGGCCATCGTCCTCACCAAGCACGCGCCCTCGTTCACGGGCACCGATCCGCTGACCAGCCTGGTACCCGTCACCAACATCGCGCAATCGCCGGGCGTAATCGTTGCCAACGGAAAATTCCCCGCAACCTCCCTGCCCGAACTGATCAAGTACTGCAAGACAGCCGCCACGCCCTGCTCCATGGGCACGGGCGAAAACGTCGCCAAGCTCTTCGGCCAGCAATTGAAGGCGGAAGCGCTGCCCAACCTGATCGTGGTCAACTACAAGGGAACCGCAGCCATCATCACCGACATGATCGCCAACAACGTGAACTTCGCCGTGACCGGCGTGGCGTCGGCGCTCCCGCACCAGAAGGCGGGCACGCTGAAGATCGTCGCCAACCAGGGCACCCATCGGTTCAGCGAGGCGCCGGATGTGCGCACCGTGGTGGAGACCGGCATGCCGCAGTACGAGTACACCACCTGGTTCGGCCTGTTCGCACCGAAAGACACGCCGCCAGCCGTCACCCAGAGCATCTACGCCGCCGTGCGCGAAGCCATGGGTCATGCCGAACTGCAAAAAGCGATCACGGCCGTTGGCGCCGAACCGCTGGTCAACACGCCAGAAGAATTCGCCGCACAGGTGCGCAAGGAAGATGCACGGTTCACCGCATTGGCGAAGCGCTTTCCGTTGAATTGAGGGGGGGGACCGGTCTCGTTAGGGGCCGGTTGTGCCGCGACGCAGGGGACGACCCCCGTTGGCTGGGTAGCCCGCGTGAGGCAGGAAATTGTGGCGAATAACCCACAAATGATGATTGGTGCGAGGGAGGGGACTCGAACCCCTACACCATTGCTGGCGTCAGGACCTAAACCTGGTGCGTCTACCAATTTCGCCACCCTCGCGGTCCTTGCGGCGGTTGCCCTGGCGGGCGGCCGCGTTGTCGGTTGGCGCTGCGCATCCTCGACAAAGCAAAAAAGGCGGCTGGAACTGCCCGCCTTTCATGATCTGCCGTCGGATGCCGGCCGTGCCGTTGAGGTAACTTTTTCCAACGGTCGACAAGGCTGCGGATTGTAGCGCAAGCCGCAGCGGGAATCCAGCCCCCTGCCCGGCTTGCGCCTCGTCCGGCCCCGCCTGGGGCTTAGCGCCGGGTGCGGATGAAGGCCAGCACCAACACCGTGGCGCAGGCTTCCAGCGCGGCGACGAAATACAGGCCGGACGACAGCCGCCCCGTATTGGTCTTGAACCAGCCGATCATGTACGGCGCCACGAAGCCGGCCAGGTTGCCGATGGAGTTGATCAGGGCGATGCCGCCCGCCGCCGCCGTGCCGGCCAGGAAGGCCGACGGCAGGGACCAGAACACCGGGAAAGCCGCCAGGATGCCGACCGAGGCGATGGTTAGCGCCACCAGTGCCAGCGTGGCGCTGTGCAGCCACATGCCGGTCAGCGTCAGGCCCACCGCGGCCAGCAGCGTGGCCATGGCGCAGTGCATCCGGCGTTMGCCCGAGCGGTCCGAGTGGATGCCGTTGAGCACCATGGCGATGGTGCCGGCCACGAACGGAATCGCCGAGATCAGACCGATCTGCAGGTTGCCCTTGACGCCCAGCTCCTTGATGATCGACGGGGACCAAAACGCGATGGTGGCATTGCCGCTCACCACGCAGAAGTAGATCGCCGCGCAGATCCAGACTCGCGAATTGGCGAAGGCGTCCCTGAGCGATGAATGCTTGGCCGGGTCACGTGCCTCGGCCTCCACCTCGCGCGTCACCAGCGTCTGCTCGGTGGCCGTCAGCCATTTCGCGTTGACCGGCTTCTCGGGCAGGAACATCAGCACCGCCACACCGGCCAGCACCGACGGAATCCCCTCGATCACGAACAGCCACTGCCAGTTGGCCAGGCCATCCACGCCGTCCATCGCGCTCATGATGAAGCCGGCCAGCGGGCCGCCGATCACGCCAGCGATCGCGAACGAGGTCATGAACAGGCCGTTGATGCGCGCGCGGCGGTCGGCCGGGAACCAGTAGGTCAGGTACAGCACCACACCCGGGAAAAAGCCCGCCTCGAAAATCCCCAGCAGGAAGCGCAGCGCGTAGAACTGCCCCGGCGTCTTAACGAAGATCATCGCCATCGAGGCCAGGCCCCAAAGGATGGTGATGCGCGCCAGCGTCTTGCGCGCGCCGATCTTCTCCAGCAGCAGGTTGCTCGGCACCTCGAACAGGAAGTAGCCGATGAAGAAAATCCCCGCGCCCAGGCCGTACACGGCCTCGCTGAACTGCAGATCCTGGAGCATCTGGAGCTTGGCGAAGCCCACGTTGACGCGGTCGATCCAGGCCAGGATGAACAGGAACACGAGGAACGGGATCAGGCGCACGGTGATCTTGCGGTACGCCTCGTTGCGTTGCTGAGCCAATTCCGCGGGCGGCAGGCTCTCCAGGGCGCCAGGGGCGCCGGTCATCACGGAAGACATCGGTGATTACTCCTTGGGTGTGGTGGGCGGGGCGCCGCTACATTGGCGGCGCCCTCTGGCTTGCGCTGTGTTGTGCTGGAGCGCGTTGCCGCGGCCGTGGGAATCCGGCCGATTTGCTGGCTGCCCGGCTTACGCCAGGCCCTGCTCGATGGCGCCGGCTACCTGCAGCACGCGGGCGTCGTGCCCGTGCAGGCCGCAGATGCCGAGGCCGATGCCCTGCCCCATCGGCAGGGACGCCGCGCAGCCGTCGAGCCAATTGATCACGCTCGGGTTGCGCAGCACCAGGCCGTTCGTGGCGAAGAAGTCCTCGTCACGCGCCAACGCATCCAGGCGCGGCGGGCGCACGGCGACGGTCGGCATCAGCCAGGCGTCGGCATCGCGCAGGCGCTCGGCGGCGCGCGCCTGCATGGCGGCGCGCTCGGCCAGCAGCGTGATGTAGTCGGCGGCGCTCTGTTGCTGGCCGCGACGGATACGCTGGGCCACGCGCTGGTCGTAGCGGTCGCCCTGCTTGGCCAGCAGATCGCGGTGCCAGGTCCACGACTCGGCGGCGGTCAGCCCGCCGCCAGCGTTGATCTCGGGCAGGCGACGCAGTTCGGGGAAATCGAAGGTAACGATTTGCGCCCCCTTGGCCGACAGACGCGACAGCGTGGCCTCGAACGCCTGCGCCACCTCGGCCTCCACACCATCCATCACGAAGTCGCGCGTGACGTAGAGGCGCAGGCCGGACAGATCGGCGGGCCGGGTGTCGAGCGTCTCGCCGCTCAGCACCGCGTCCATCGCCACGCAGCACGCCACCGAGCGCGCCAGCGGGCCGGCCGAATCGAGCGAGGTCGACAGCGGCACCGCGCCGGACAGCGGCACGCGGCGCGCGGTCGGCTTGAAGCCGGTCAGCCCGCAGAACGCCGACGGAATGCGGATCGAGCCGCCCGTGTCGGTGCCCAGCGCGGCCACGGCCATCTCCTCGGCCACGCTGACCGCGCCGCCCGAGGTGGAGCCGCCGGCGATGCGCTCGGCGTCGAACGGCGTGCGCGGCGTGCCGTAGTGGGGGTTCAGCCCCAGGCCCGAGAACGCGAACTCGCTCATATTGGTACGGCCGATCAGCACCGCGCCAGCCGCGCGCAGGCGAGCCACGGCGGGCGCGTCGGCCTGGACCGGGGCGGTGCCGTCCAGCGCCACCGAGCCGGCACGCGTCATCTGGCCGCGCACATCGAACAKATCCTTGATGGACACCGGCAGGCCGGCCAGCGGCGATGCCACGAGCCCGGCGGCGCGCGCCTGGTCAGCCGCGCGGGCCTGCGCCAGCGCACCTTCGGCGTCCACGTGCAGGAAGGCGACGCCGCCAGCACGCTGGTGCTGCGCGATCCGGGCCAGCGCGTCTTCGGTCAGCGCCACGCTGGTCGTGCGCCCGGCCGCCAGCGATGCCGCCAGGGCGGCAATGGTCGGGGCGGCGCTCATTCAGCCACCTCCAGCGACGCCACGCGGTACGCATGGCGCAGCGTGCGATGGCGCACCGGGTCGTGCAGCTCCACCTCGAAGGCGTCGCCGTGCCCCAGGTCGCCGATCACGGCCTGCGTGCCGCAGAACATGGCGGTGCCGGGCGGCAGCTGCGCTTCGCCAGTCAGGCGTTGCACCAGATCGCGCGGGTCCAGCAGGCGCGTGACCTTGCCTTCCTGATACAGCGCACGCTGGCCGTCGCGCACGCGCCAGCAGCGCATTTCCAGCTCGTCCCAGTGATCGGCCACCTCGTCGAAGCGCCAGACCTCGCGGCCCATCGGCTTGCCGCACATCTGCTTGGAGACGGTCACGTCATAGGCTTCGACCTTCCGGTCGGTATGGTCCGAGCCGATGCCGATGTACAGCGCGTCCGCGCCCTGCAGCAGCACGAATTCGGTCTCGCCCGACGAGTCGTCGCGCGGCACCTCGAGCACGTCGGCGGTGGTCAGCAGCGAGGCGGCCAGCGGGTAGAAGGTCGGCACGGTGGCGGGCGGCTTCACGCCCAGCGTCTGGAGTTCTTCGATGTGATGCTGGACAGCGGCGGCGTCGCGGCCAGTCCAGCCGGCGATGATGAGTCGTTGGACGTCGAGGGCGAGCGGGCCCCCGCCGGCTACCTGGAGGTGCAGTGTCGGCATGGCGTACTACCTTGTTACGAGGGAAAAGGGTCGGTCAGAGAGTCCGGATGATGTTCTTCCGGAATTCGTCGATATGTTCGCGGATCGCCTCGCGCACGGCCGGGATGTCCCGGCGCTCGAGCGCGTCGACGATCTCCAGATGCTCCTGGTAGACGTTCTCCAGGTGCTGGGGATCGGACAGCGAGAGGAACCAGAAGCGCGCCTGTTTCTCATGCAGGCCGCGCAGCAGTTCGGCCAGCACGCGGTTGCGCGAGGCGGCGGACATGGCGGTATGGAACTTGAGGTCGAGCGAGGCCAGCGCGGGAATGTCGCGGCGGGCAATCAGCTCGGGCGAGCGGTCCACGATGTCGCGCATGGCCTTGAAGTCGCTGTCGTGCCCGCGCTCGCAGGCCAGCGTGGCGCACAGCACCTCATTGGTGGCGCGCACCTCGATCATGTCKAGCACTTCGTTCAGCGACAGCGGCGTCACCAGCACGCCCTTGCGCGGCAGGATGGACACCAGCCCTTCCACTTCGAGCCGATGCAGCGCCTGATGGACCGGCGTGCGGCCCAGGCCGAGCAGCGCGGCCACCTGGGCCTCGATCAGCGGCTCGCCGGGACGGAACTCGCACGCGATGATGCGGCGCTTGATCTCCGTGTACGCCTGCTCGCGCAGCGCCGCGCCGCTCTGGGCAGGCGTGGGGGGCATGAGGGGCGCTACGGGAGTGGTTGCCGGCTGGGGGTCGGCACCGCCGACCAGTCGAATAGGGTTCGCCACGGGTTGCTCGCTTCGTCTCAACGTTCGTTGAAGTTGCTGTGATACTAGTGTGATATTTCACTGGAGACAACCCGGAAAACCCTAGGGGTAAACACCAGAGACGCGCCAGCCGTCGAGGCGCCGGGTATCATGGCGGGACGTTATGAAATCGATAATCGATTCATGCGTATCTTGGTGCAATATGCAGCCATCGTGGTGCAGGGTTTCACGACGATGGTGCCGAACCTTGGTAATCCGCCCCGCTGTCCGTCTCCCATGTCCGCCGATCCGCTGTTCAATCAATCGCTCGAAAAAGGGCTCGAAGTCCTGCGCGCCTTCAGCGCCGTCCATCGCACGCTGACGCTCTCCGAAGTGGCCGGCCTCACCGGCATGACCAAGAGTTCGGCCCAGCGCACGGTCCATACGCTCGAAAGCCTCGGCTATATCGACAAGCACCCGCAGACCCGCCGCTTCCGCCTGACGCCGAAGGTGATGGAGATCGGCTACAACTACCTGGCCGCCGATGCGCTGATTCCGATTGCCAGCCCCTACCTGTCCCAGTTGGCCAACGCCAGCGGCGAGACGGCCAATCTGACCGAGCCCGTGGGGCTGGACATGGTCTACGTGGCGCAACTGATGACCGCCAAGCACATGCCCGTGCTGACGCCGGTGGGCATGCGCATTCCGATGTACTGCACGAGTTCCGGCCGCGCCTACCTGAGCACGTTGCCCGATGCGCAGGTGCGCGMGGTGCTGGAGGCCTCCACGCGCGCGCCGCGCACGCCGGCCACGCTGACCGATGTAGACGCGATCTTCGCGCAGGTGGTGGCGTGCCGGGGCCTGGGCTATGCCTGCAACGAGGAGGAGCTGTTTTTGGGCGATATGGGCGTGGGGGCGCCCATCGTGAACAGCCAGGGGGTGGCGGTGGGGGCGGTGCATGTGTCGCCGCCGGCCAGCCGGTGGACGATGGCGGAGGCCCAGCGCAAGCTGGGGCCCCTCGTCATCGAGTGCGCGTGGGCGATTTCAAGGTCGATCGGACATTGAGGCTGCCACCGGCGATCAGCGAGCGTGCTCCAGCATCGCCTGCAGCAGCACGTTGGCGCCGGCCTCGATGTGCTCGGGCAGCGCATCTTCCAGTTCGTTATGGCTGATGCCGTCCTTGCAGGGCACGAAGATCATCCCGGTGGGGGCGCGCTGCGCCACGTAGACGGCGTCGTGGCCCGCACCGCTGACCACGTCCATGCTCGACAGCCCCAGCGCCGCCGCCGCGCGCCGCACGCTGTCCACGCAGGCCGGGGCGAACAGGCAGGGCTCGAACTTCACCACCTGGCGAATCTCCACGCTCACCGCCGCCACGTCAGCAATGCCGGCGAAGGCCGCGCGCATCGCCGCATCCATCCGGTCCAGCCCGTCCTGCGACAGGTTGCGGAAGTCCACCGTAAAGTCCACCCGCCCCGGAATCACGTTGCGTGAGTTCGGCTTGACCTCGACATAGCCGACGGTGCCCCGGCCATGCGGTGCGGCATCCCGGGCGATGCGGTTCACGGCCTCGATCATCCGCGCCGTTGCCAGCAGCGCATCGTGCCGCAGCGCCAGCGGGGTCGGGCCGGCGTGGGCGTCCTGGCCGGTCACGGTCACGTCGTACCACTGCTGGCCCAGCGCGCCCGAGACCACGCCGATCGGCAGCCCGGCCGCCTCCAGCACCGGTCCCTGCTCGATATGGGCCTCGAAGTAGGCCGCGAACATGCCGCCCGGCACCTCGCCGGCAGGCTGCGCGCCGTGATAGCCGATGGCGGCCAGCGCGTCGCCCACGCTCACCCCGTCGCGGTCTTGCTGGCGGCGCGCCTCGTCGGCATCGAACACGCCGGCGAACACGCCCGAGCCCATCATCACCGGCGTGAAGCGGGTGCCCTCCTCGTTGGTCCAGAACGCCACCTCCAGCGGCGCGCGCGTCTGGATGCCGAGGTCGTTGAGCGTACGCATGACCTCCAGCCCCGCCAGCACGCCGAAGTTGCCGTCGAACTTGCCGCCCGAGGGCTGGGTGTCGATATGGCTGCCCGTGGCCACGGCCCGCGCGGCAGGGTCCGTGCCGGCGCGGCGCGCGAAGACATTGCCGATCTCGTCCACGCGCACGTCCAGGCCCGCCTCGCGGCACCACTGCACCACGAGGTCGCGGCCCTTGCGGTCTTCATCGGTCAGCGCGATGCGGCACACGCCGCCCTTCGGCGTGGCGCCGATCGCGCCCAGATCCATGAGCGATTGCCACAGCCGGGCGCCATTGATGCGGGGAAGAACTTTCGAATCCATGTCTGCCTTGTCTGCTTCGTGAGTGAATGATGAATGACCAACGCCCGGTGCAAGAACCAGACCACGCGCCGGGGCGGCGCGACTGGCACATGACTTGCTAGACCGAAGGCAGCCCTTCCCCCACTCAGGAGCATTGCCTGTGAACCACCAAACGTCCGCCCACGCGAAAGGTTTCTCCGCCGCAGTCCTGGCCCTCTCGTTMCTCGCACTGCCCGGCGCCGCCATGGCCGAGAAGACGCTGCGCATCGGCATGACCGCTGCCGACATCCCGCGCACGCTCGGCCAGCCCGACCAGGGCTTCGAGGGCAACCGCTTCACCGGCATTCCGATGTACGACGCGCTGACGCAGTGGGACCTCTCCAAGGGCAACGGCCCCAGCCTGCTGATTCCCGACCTCGCCACCGAGTGGAAGGTGGACGCCGCCGACAAGACCAAGTGGACCTTCAAGCTGCGTCCCGGCGTGAAGTTCCACGACGGCTCCGCCTTCAACGCGGACGCCGTGGTCTGGAACGTCAACAAGGTGCTCGACAAGACCGCCAAGCAGTTCGATGCGAGCCAGGTGGGCGTGACCGCCTCGCGCATGCCCACGCTGCGCAGCGCGAAGAAGATCGACGACCTGACCGTGGAGCTGGTCACGTCCGAGCCGGACTCGTTCCTGCCGTACAACATCTCGAACCTGTTCATGGCCTCGCCCACGCAGTGGGAGAAGAAGTTCGCCGCCGTGCCAGCCTCGGTGACCGATGCGGCCGAGCGCAGCAAGCAGGCGTGGGTCGCCTTCGCCGCCGACGCCTCCGGCACCGGCCCGTTMAAGATGACCCGCTTCGTCCCGCGCGAGCGCCTGGAACTGGCCAAGAACGCCAGCTACTGGGACAGCAAGCGCGTGCCCAAGATCGACAAGGTGGTAATGGTGCCGATGCCCGAGGCCAACGCGCGCACCGCCGCGCTGCTGTCGGGCCAGGTCGACTGGATCGAAGCTCCCGCGCCTGACGCCGTCGCCCAGATCAAGAGCCGCGGCTTCGAGGTCTACGCCAACGCCCAGCCGCACATGTGGCCGTGGCAGCTCTCCTTCGCGCCGAATTCGCCGTGGCTGGACAAGCGCGTGCGCCAGGCCGCCAACCTCTGCGTGAACCGCTCGGGCCTGAAGACGCTGCTGGGCGGCTACATGGCCGAGGCCAAGGGCATCGTGGAAGCCGGCAACCCGTGGTGGGGCAATCCCAAGTTCGACATCAAGTACGACGCCAACGCCGCCCGCAAGCTGATGGCCGAAGCCGGCTACTCGGCCGCCAAGCCGCTCAAGGTGAAGGTGCAGGTGTCGGCGTCCGGCTCGGGCCAGATGCAGCCGCTGCCGATGAACGAGTACGTGCAGCAGAACCTCAAGGAGTGCTTCTTCGACGTGGACTTCGACGTCGTGGAGTGGAACACCCTGTTCACCAACTGGCGCATCGGCGCCAAGGATGCCAGCGCGCACGGCGCCAACGCCATCAACGTCAGCTTCGCGGCGATGGACCCGTTCTTCGCGATGGTCCGCTTCGTCAGCACCAAGACGCAGCCGCCGGTCTCGAACAACTGGGGCTTCTTCGGCAATGCGGAGTTCGACAAGCTGATCGAGACCGCCCGCACCTCGTTCGACGAAAAGTCCCGTGACGCCGCGCTGGCCAAGCTGCACGCGCGCATCGTGGAAGAGTCGCCATTCGTGCTGATCGCCCACGACGTGGGCCCGCGCGCCATCTCGAAGAAGGTCAAGGGCGTGGTGCAGCCGCAGAGCTGGTTTATCGATATCGCGACGATGTCGATGGACTGAGTTGGTTTGCGCCCCGTTGTGTTCTCCCCTCTCCCCTTGGGAGAGGGGCGGGGGAGAGKGCAGCGGTTCAAGTTGAGACATCGCATCGAGACACTCCGGCCCTCTCCCCCGGCCCCTCTCCCGCAAGCGGGCGAGGGGAGAAAACCCTCCGCCCCCACACTAGCCGGCCACAGACCATGACTTACCTGCTTCGCCGCATTCTCTATGCGCTGCCTATCCTGCTTGGGGTTGCCCTGCTCTGCTTCTCGCTGGTCCACATCGCCCCCGGGGACCCCCTCGTCTCGGTGCTGCCGCCCGATGCCTCCGAAGACCTCCGGCGCCAACTCACCGCGCTGTACGGCTTCGACAAACCGTTCCTCGAACAATTTCTGCACTGGCTGGCCCGCGCGCTCCATGGCGACCTGGGCACCTCCATCGCCACCAACCGGCCGGTGATGAGCGAGGTTTCCACCGCCGTGATCAACTCGATCCGGCTGGCCAGCGTGGCCACGCTGATCGGCTTCACCTTCGGCTGCCTGTTCGGCTTCGTGGCCGGCTACCTGCGCGATTCCATCGCCGACCGCACCGCCTCCTTCCTGTCCGTGCTCGGCGTCAGCATTCCCCACTACTGGCTCGGCATGGTGCTGGTCATCGCCTTCTCGGTGCTGCTCKGCTGGCTGCCYGCCACCGGCGCCGGCCCGGGCGGCTCGGGGGACTGGGCGTGGGACTGGGAGCACTTCCAGTACATGCTGCTGCCGGCCATCACGATGTCGGTGATCCCGATGGGCATCGTCGCCCGCACGATCCGGGCGCTGGTGGCGGAGATCCTGTCCAACGAGTTCATCGTCGGCCTGCGCGCCCGGGGCCTGTCGGACGTGGCCGTGTTCCGCCACGTGGTCAAGAACGTGGCGCCGACCGCGCTGTMCGTGATGGGCCTCCAGCTCGGCTACCTGCTCGGCGGGTCGATCCTGATCGAGACCGTGTTCTCGTGGCCCGGCACCGGCTTCCTGCTGAACTCGGCCATCTTCCAGCGCGACTTCCCGCTGCTGCAGGGCACGATCCTCGTGCTGGCCGTGTTCTTTGTCCTGCTCAACCTGCTGGTGGACGCGCTGCAGACGCTGTTCGACCCCCGCATCCAGCGCAATTAAGGAGGCCCCCATGCAGATCGCACTGAACAAGGCCGTGGCGCCGCTGCCCGTGGCGCGCTCGCCCGGCTACTGGGCCACCGTGGGCCGCCGCCTGCTGCGCAACAAGCTGGCGATGGCCGCCGCGCTGATCCTGATCGCCCTGGTGGTGTTGGCGATCTTCGCCCCGGCGCTGATGCCGGCGGACCCGTACGCGTCCTCCATCCTCAAGCGACTCAAGCCGATCGGCACGGCTGGCTATCCGCTCGGCACCGACGAACTGGGCCGCGACCTGCTCTCGCGCCTGATGCTGGGCGGCCGGCTCTCGCTGTTCATGGGCATCACGCCGGTGCTGCTGGCGTTTGTGATCGGCAGCGCACTCGGCATCATCGCCGGCTACGCGGGCGGCTGGACCAACACCATCATCATGCGGCTCACCGACATCCTCTACGCCTTTCCGTCGGTGCTGCTGGCCATCGCGCTGTCCGGCACGCTGGGCGCCGGGGTGGGCAACGCGCTGCTGTCGCTGACCATCGTCTTCGTGCCGCAGATCGTGCGGGTGGCGGAGAGCGTGACCACGCAGGTACGCAACCGCGAGTTCGTCGATGCGGCGCGCGCCTCCGGGGCCAGCTCGCTGACCATCGTGCGCGCCCATGTGCTGAATAACGTACTTGGGCCGATTTTCGTCTATGCGACGAGTCTGATTTCGGTGTCGATGATCCTGGCCTCCGGGCTCTCCTTCCTCGGCCTCGGCGTGAAGCCGCCCGAGCCCGAATGGGGCCTGATGCTCAACACGCTGCGCACCGCCATCTACACCCAGCCCTGGGTCGCCGCCCTGCCCGGCGCGATGATTTTCCTGACCTMGATCTCGTTCAACCTGCTGGCCGACGGCATCCGCTCGGCCATGGAAATCAAGGAATGAACATGAGCGACCTCCTCACAGCGCCCGCACCCGCCCACGCCCGCGACATCGGCGGCCCGGCCCAGCCACTCGTGATCGCGCGCGATCTCGTCAAGCATTTCCCGCTCAAGTCGGCCATCCCGTTCCACAAGGCCGGCGAGGTCCGCGCCGTGGACGGCGTCAGCTTCGACGTGCTCAAGGGCGAAACCCTCGGCGTGGTCGGCGAGTCCGGCTGCGGCAAGTCCACCACCGCKCGGCTGCTGATGCAGCTCACCGCGCAAGACAGCGGCGAGCTGATCTTCGACGCCCAGGGCGTGGGCTMGCCCCAGTTGCCGATGAAGGCGTTCCGCAGCCAGGTGCAGATGGTGTTCCAGGACAGCTACTCGTCGCTGAACCCGCGCCTGACCATCGAGGAATCGATCGCCTTCACGCCGCGCGTGCACGGCGTGCCGGCGCGGGAGGCCACCGAGCGGGCGCGCTACCTGCTGGAGCGCGTGGGACTGGAGCCGGCGCGCTTTGCCGGGCGCTATCCGCACGAACTGTCCGGTGGGCAGCGCCAGCGGGTGAACATCGCCCGCGCGCTGTCGCTGCGGCCCCGGCTGGTGATCCTGGACGAAGCGGTGTCCGCGCTCGACAAATCCGTGGAAGCCCAGGTGCTGAACCTGCTGCTCGACCTCAAAGCCGAGTTCGACCTGACCTACGTCTTCATCAGCCATGACCTCAACGTCATCCGCTACCTGTGCGACCGGGTGATGGTGATGTACCTGGGCAAGGTGGTGGAGATTGGCGATACGGAGTCGATCTACGCCAATCCCTCGCACCCGTACACGCGCGCGCTGCTGGCGTCGATGCCGTCGATGGACCCGGACCACCGCACGCTGGCCGCGCCGCTGGCGGGCGACCCGCCCAACCCGATCAATCCGCCGTCCGGATGCAGCTTCCATCCGCGCTGCGCCCGCGCCGAGCCGGTCTGCGAGCGCCGCACCCCCGTGCTGGCCGACGAACTGGCCGGCCATCCCGTGTCTTGCCTGATGGCGATGCCCGACGGTGGCCACTCGCTGCCGCTGCGGCGCATGACGCCGGGCCTGCACGCGGCCACGCCCTGACCCACCTGACCTGCGGGAGACCCCTATGACAGCCCCCCATTCCCCTGCCGTCTCGGTCAAGGACCTCCACGTCACCTTCGCCGGCGGCGGCAAGACCATCCGCGCGGTGAACGGCGTGTCGCTCGACGTGGCCCCCGGCGAAGCCGTGGCGCTGATCGGCGAATCCGGTTCCGGCAAGAGCGTGACGCTGCGCGCGCTGATGCGCCTCCATCCGCCCCGCCGCACGCGCATCGGCGGCCAGATCCATGTCGATGGCCAGGACGTGCTCGCGCTGGACAAGCGCGCGCTGGCCCGGCTGCGCGGCGGCACCGTCGCCATGGTGTTCCAGGAGCCGCTGCTGGCGCTGGACCCGGTGTACACGGTGGGCCAGCAGATCGTCGAGTGCATTCGGACGCACAAGAAGGTGTCCGCCGCCGAAGCCCGCGCGCTGGCGCTGAAGGCGCTGGAAGCGGTGCGCATTCCCAGCCCCGAGCGGCGGCTGGCCGCCTATCCGCACGAGATGTCCGGCGGCATGCGGCAGCGGGCGATGATTGCGCTCGCGCTGTCGGCCCAACCGAAAATCCTGCTGGCCGATGAGCCCACCACGGCGCTGGACGCCACCGTGCAGATCCAGGTGCTGATCCTGCTGCGGGAGCTGCAACGCGAGCTGGGCCTTTCCATCGTCTTCGTCACGCACGACATGGGTGCGGCGGTGGAGATTGCCGACCGCGTGGCCGTGATGTACGGCGGCCGCATCGTCGAGGAAGGCCCGATCCGCACGCTGCTGCGCGAGGCGCGCCACCCGTACACGATGGCGCTGCTGCAAAGCCGCCAGCACGGCATGGATCGCGGCCAGCGGCTGCAGGCCATCGGCGGCGCCCCGCCTGACCTGGCCGCGCTKCCGCCGGGCTGCACCTTCGCCCCGCGCTGCGCGCACGCCCGCCCCGCCTGCCTGGCCGAGGTGCCGCGCAGCGTGGCGCTGGGCAACGGCCACCGCGTCAGTTGCGTGCTGGTGGCCGATAGCTCCGAACCTTCGAATACCGCCGCTGCCTCGCCGGCCGCCGCCTAAACTCCATCCATCCTCCGAAAAAGAAGGAAGCCGAACGCCATGACCCTGGCCACCCATCCCGCCCGCGCCTTCATGCCCTACCCCGACGCGCCCGTGCCCAACGCGGCCATCGGCCCGCTGCGGGGGCTGACCTTCGCCGTCAAGGACCTGTTCGACGTGGCCGGCTACCCCACCGGCGGCGGCAATCCGCACGTGCTGGCCCGCTCCGGCATCAAGAGCGTGACCGCGCCCACGGCGCAGAAGCTRCTCGATGCCGGCGCGATGTTCGTCGGCAAGTCGCACACGGACGAGCTGGCCTTCTCGATGAACGGCCAGAACGCGCACTACGGCGGCCCAGTCAACGGTGGCGCGCCCGATCGCGTGACGGGCGGTTCGTCGTCGGGGTCCGCCTCGGCGGTGTCCAACAAGCTGTGCGACTTCGCGCTCGGCACGGACACCGGCGGCTCGGTGCGCGCCCCGGCCAGCCACTGCGGCCTGTTCGGCATCCGCCCCTCGCATGGCCGTATCTCGCTCCAGCACTGCATGCCGCTGTGCGAGACGCTCGATACCTGCGGCTTCTTCGCCCGAGACATAGGCACCTTCGCCCGCGTGGCGGACGTGCTGTTCGGCAAGGATGCCGATCCGCTGCCGGCCCGGCCTCGCCTGCTGCTGGCATCGGACTTGTTCGAATTGCCGACACCCGAAGCTCGCGCCGCGCTGGCGCCCACGGTGGCGCGCATCGAGGCCGTGCTGGGCCATGCCACCCCGGTGGACGTGGCCGACCGGCCGCTGGCCGACCTGTACTGGGCCTTCCGCTACGTGCAGGGCTGGGAAGCCTGGCAGGCCGATGGCGCCCTGATCGAGAACTACGGCCTGCAGATGGGCCCGGACGTGGCCGCGCGCTTCGCGTTCAGCAAGGGGGTCACGCAAGCCCAGTTCGAGCAGTCGAGCGCGGTGCGCCGCGAGTTCACCGCGCACCTGGGTCGCCTGCTCGGCCATGACGGCGTGCTGGTGCTGCCGACCATGCCGGACATCGCCCCGCTGCGCACCGCCGCCGGCGAGACGCTGGAGGACTACCGCACCGCCGCCGCCCACTCGCTGTGCCTGACGCCGCTGTCGGGCTTCCCGCAACTGAGCCTGCCGCTCTCCGGCCGCGCCGGCGCGCCGCTCGGCATTTCCCTGCTCGGCCCGAAGGGCAGCGACCGCAGCCTGATCGCCGTGGCGGAGACGCTGATGACGGCGCTGGCCTGACCCGGCCCCCATCGACCCCTCTATATAGATATAGCCATGYCCCGACTCCGCATCACCGCCGCCGGCCAGACCTTCCTKGCCGACACCCACCCGGACGCCCCCGAGACCGTGGCCGCCTTCCTGAAGCTGCTGCCCTACCGGCAGAAGCTGATCCACGTGCGCTGGAGCGGCGAAGGCTGCTGGATTCCGCTCGGCGAATTCAAGCTGGGCGTTGGCTTCGAAAACCACACCAGCMACCCGTCCGTGGGCGACATCCTGTTCTACCCGGGCGGCTACAGCGAAACCGAGATCATCCTGGCCTACGGCAGCTGCTGCTTCGCCAGCAAGATGGGCCAGCTGGCCGGCAACCACTTTCTGACCATCGTCGAAGGCCGGGAGAACCTCCGGGCGCTCGGCACCAAGGTGCTCTGGGAGGGCGCGCAGGACGTGGTCTTCGAACTGGCCGACTAGGGCCGCAACCCTCCCGACGGGGGAGATGCTTCCCKACGGACGACCGCATATCGTCGCGTGACGCGCGCCGTGGCCCTGCCGCACCGGGGCCAGCGAGATGACGCGATGACATCGTCTTGTCGGGAAGAACCATGCAGACATCGCTATTCATGCGCGCGCCGGCCATCGGCTCGCGCCGCAGCGGCGCGTTCCATGTGCGCCGATTCGGGTCCGCGCTGCTCGTGCGCGCCTTGCTCTGGCTCTGCTTCGGCGGGCTGGGGACGCTGCTCCTGCTGTTCTCGCACGGCAAGACCAGCCTGATCGTCGTCGGCGCCGGCTTCTTCGGCGTGCTGATCCTGTTCGAATGGTCCTGGGGCCGGCACGCGCCGCTGCGCAAGCCGCTGTTGACGGTGGACGCCGGCGGCATCGGCTCGACGTCCTTCCCGCGCCGCCGCCCCCACCTGCGCTGGGCCGAGATCGCCGCTGTGGCGGTGCGCAACCTGCGCGGCGGTCCTGTGATCGAGGTCTTTCCCAAGCCCGTGCCGGGCGCCCGGAAACGGACCCCGGCGGCGTTCACGATCCGGCTGGCCCTGATGCGCGAGGCAGACCAGCAGCTCGCCCAGGCGCTGGTCACCCATCACATGCGTACGGCGGGCGTCGCAGTCGATAACGCGCTGGCGGCCGACCAGGCCTTCCGGGCCGAGATGCAGGCACTGCCGCACACCTGGGGCCTGTACGCGATGATCGCCCTCAACGTGGGGATCTGGCTTTTCACGCTCACGCACGGCGCCACGCTCGACGCCACAGCGCCCGCCAAGCTCGTCGACTGGGGCGGCAACGCCGCCGTGCTGGTGCAGGAGGGCCAGTGGTGGCGGTTGCTGACGGCCACCTTCCTGCACAGCAGCCTCCGGCACATCGGCGCCAACATGCTGGTGCTGTTCCTGCTCGGCAAGCATGTGGAGCGGTTCTACGGCAYGCGCGGCTTCCTGCTGATCTATCTCGGCGCGGGGCTGGCCGGTAGCGCGCTGAGCCTGCATTTCGGGGCGCAGACGGCGGTGTCGGTCGGAGCGTCGGGCGCCGTGTTCGGCGTGGGCGGCGCGCTGCTGGCGGGGGTGCTGCGGCATCGCCGGCTGCTGCCCGAGGGCATCCATCGGCAACTGACGACGGACGCCGCGGTGATGATCGGCTATTCGCTGGTGCAGGGCTTCCTGTCAACCCGCGTGGACAACGCCGGGCACGTGGGCGGCCTGATCGGCGGCGCGCTGATCGCGCTATGCCTGCCGGTGCGGCTGGACCGCGCCAGCTACGCCAGCAAGCTGCGGCGCGGCCTGGCCATGGCGGCAGCCGTTGCCGCCGTGCTGGTGGTGGGTACCGCCGCGCTGGCACCGCGCGTGCCCCAGGCCATGCGCGACAGCCTGGCCGCTTCCCGCCAGATCGAGCGCGCCCACAAGACCTTCACGACCGCCTTCCAGGCCATGCAGGCCGACAATGCGGCAACCAAGGCCGGCCGGATGACGCCCGAGGAAGCGGACGACCGCAGCCGGACCGTGCACGCCCCGGCGCTCGATCAGGCCGTGTCCGAACTGGTCCGCATCACGCTGCCGCCGGGCGACCCGCGCGCGCCGCTGGTGCAGGACATGACGCTGCTGGCCGACCTGCTGCGGGAAATGGCCCGCATGCCGTCGGTGAAGGATCCCCGCACCGGCAAACCCGTGGCCGCCGATCCCCGCCGCGCAGCGCAGATCGCGGTGGACATCGTGCGGCTGACCGCCCAAATGAAAAAGCGCCAGTCGTAACCGGCGCTTTTTCTTCTCCCCCGGGGATCACCCCGCCTACCCTGCCATCACCCTGCCATCACCCCGCCATCACCCCGCTGCCGCCCTCGGGCGGCTTCACGCGGAACCACGCTGCGTACAGCGCCGGCAGGAACAGCAGCGTCAGCACCGTGGCGATGATCAGCCCGCCCATGATGGCGGCCGCCATCGGCCCCCAGAATGTCGAGCGCGAGAGCGGGATCATCGCCAGCACGGCCGCTGCGGCGGTCAGGATGATCGGCCGGAACCGGCGCACCGCTGACTCGACAATGGCCTGCCACGGCGGCACCMCGGCGCTGATGTCCTGCTCGATCTGGTCCACCAGGATCACCGAGTTGCGGATGATCATGCCCAGCAGCGCCGTAATGCCAAGCTGGGCGACAAACCCCATCGGCGCGCGCAGCAGCAGCAGCGTGGCGGCGGCACCGATCAGCCCGAGCGGGCCGGTCAGGAACACCATCACCGAACGCGAGAAGCTGTGGAGCTGCAGCATCAGCAGCGTGAAGATCAGGAAGATGCACAGCGGCAGTTGCGCGGCGATGGACGCCCCCGCCTTGCCGCTCTCCTCCTCGGCCCCTGCCACGGTGATCAGGTAGCCGGGCGGCAGGTTCGCGCGCAGCTTGTTGAGCTGCGGGTTGATCTGCGCGGTCACGGTCGGACCCTGGATGCCATCCACCACATCGGCCTGCACCGTGATGCCGAAGTCGCGGTTCTCGCGCCAGATCACGCCCGGCTCGGACTTCAGCGTCACGCGCGCCACCTGCGTCAGCGGCACCGCGCGGCCTGTGTTGGTCGGCACCAGCACGTTGGCCATGTCGGACATCGCGTCGCGCTCGTTCTTCGGCGTGCGCATGATGATGTCGATCAGCTTGTCGGCGTCGCGATACTGGCCCACCGGCACGCCGGTCAGCACGGCCTGCGTGGCACGGGCGATGGCGTTGGTGGTCACGCCCAGCGCGCGCGCCTTGTCCTGGTCGATCTCCAGGCGCAGCATCTTGACGTTCTCGTTCCAGTTGTCGTTCACGCCCACCGTGTTCGGATTGGCGGCCATGATCGCCCGGACCTGATCGGCAATTTTGCGCACGCCGGCGGCCTCGGGCCCGATCACGCGGAACTGCACCGGGTACGCCACCGGCGGTCCGTTCGGCAGCAGCTTCACGCGGCCGCGCAGCTGCGGGAACTGGGTGGCCAGCACCTCCATCACGCGCTTGCGCAGCGCGTCGCGCGCCTCCACGCTGACCGGCATCACAATCACCTGCGCCACGTTGCTCTGCGGGAAGATCTGGTCCAGCGGCAGGTAGAAGCGCGGCGCGCCGACGCCGACGAAGGTGGTCAGGCTATCCACGGCCTTGTCGCGGCGCATGGCGGTCTCGAAGCGCTTGGCCTCGCCCTCCATCTGCGCGAAGCTGGTGCCCTCGGGCATCCACAACTCCACCATCAGCTCGGGCCGGCTCGAATCCGGGAAAAACTGCTTCTCGACGAACTTGAACGCCCACAGGCCCAGCGCGAAGCTGACCAGCGTGACGGCGATCACGGTCTTGCGCCACGTCACGCACCAATTCACCAGATGCCGGAAGCGCGCGTAGAACGGCGTGTCGAACACCTCGTGATGGCCGCCGTCGCTGGCGCGGGTCTTGAGCAGCAGATAGCCGAGGTAGGGCGTGAAGTACACCGCCGCCAGCCACGACAGCACCAGCGCCAGCGCCGTCACGGCGAAGATCGCGAAGGTGTACTCGCCCACGGTGGACTTGGCCAGCCCCACCGGCAGGAAGCCGGCCGCCGTGATCAGCGTGCCGGTCAGCATCGGCATGGCCGTGGAGGTGTAGGCGAAAGTGGCCGCCTCCATCTTGGAGAAGCCTTCCTCCAGCTTGCGGACCATCATTTCGACGGCGATGATCGCGTCGTCCACCAGCAGCCCGAGCGCCACGATCAGCGCCCCGAGCGAGATCTTGTGCAGGCCGATGCCGAAGATGTTCATGAACAGGAACGTCACGGCCAGCACTAGCGGAATGGTCAGCGCCACCACCAGCCCGGGGCGCACGTCGAGCCGCAGCGGCTTGGTGTGCAGCCCCAGCGCGATGAAGCTGACCGCCAGCACGATCACCACGGCCTCGATCAGCACGTGCACGAACTCGCCCACCGAGCGCTTGACCGCCTGCGGCTGGTCCTGCACCTGCTCCATCTCGATGCCCATCGGCAACTGGCCGCGCAGGCCGTCGGTCACGCGGCGCAGTTCCTGGCCCAGCGCGATGATGTCGCCGCCCTTCTCCATCGAGATGCCGAGCCCGATCACATCCTTGCCGTTGAAGCGCATGCGGCTGGCGGGCGGGTCGATATAGCCGCGATAGACGTGGGCGATGTCGCCCAGCCGGATATTGGCGATGCCGTTGGGCCCGCGCAGCACCAGACTCTCCAGGTCCTGCACATCGCCAAGCTGGCCGGTCACGCGGACCTGGAGGTTGTCGGTCGGGGTGACCATCACGCCACTCCCGGTGGGATTGTTCTGCTCCGAGATCTGGTTGGCGATGGCGTTGATGTCGAGCCCAAGCTGCGCGAAGCGCGTCTGGTTGAACTCGATATAGAGCTTCTCGTCCTGCAGGCCCAGCAGCGTGACCTTGGCCACGGCGGGCACGCGCAGCAGCGCCTGGCGGACGAGGTCGGCGTACTCGCGCAGCTCCTTGTAGTTGAAGCCGTCCGCCGAGAGCGCGTAGATCGAGCCGTAGACATCGCCGAATTCATCGTTGAAGAACGGGCCGCGCACGCCCTGCGGCAGGGTCTGGGCGATGTCCCCGATCTTCTTGCGCACCGTGTACCAGATCTGCGCGGTGTCCTTGGCGGGCGAGTTATCGGCCAGCTGGAAGATCACCGTGGTCTCGCCCGGCTTGGAGAAGCTGCGGATCTTGTCGGCGTACGGCACTTCCTGGAGCTGCCGTTCGATCTTGTCGGTCACCTGCACCGCGATCTGCTCGGCCGTGGCGCCGGGCCAGAAGGCCTGCACCACCATCACGCGGAAGGTGAACGGGGGGTCTTCGTCCTGACCAAGCTGGAAGAAGGCCAGCAGGCCGCCGATCAGCAGCACCACCAGCAGGTAGCGGGTCAGCGGCTGGTGCTCGAGCGCCCAGCGCGATAGGTTGAAGCGCGAGTGTTCCATCGATCAGCCCTTGCTGCCGGCGGCGGCGCCCGGATTGGAGGCCGGCTGGGCCGACTGGGCAGGCTGGGCGGACGTGGCGCTCTGCATCGGCTTGACCTTCTGGCCCGGCTGCAGCAGGTGCACGCCGGCCGTGACGATGGTCTGGCCCGGCGCCAGCCCCTGGCGCACCTCGATTTCATTGCCTTGCGGGTCGCCCAGCGTCACCGGCACCGGCTTGACCGTGCCCGTGCCGCCACTGGCCGCGCCCTGGTAGATCCACACCTGATTGGTGCCGCGGTCCTGCAGCAGCKCGGTCAGCGGGATGCGGATGGCGGCGGATTCGCCGGTGCGGGTAAAGGTGACCACGGCGGTCATGCCGAAGCGCAGGTCGGCGGGCGGATTGGGCACGCTGACGCGCGTCGGGTAGGTACGGGTGACCGGATCGGCGGCGCCGGAGATCTCGCGCACGCGGCCCGGCAGCGCGCGGTCCGGCTCGGCCCAGGTGCGCACGGTGACGTCGGAGATGCCACGCAGCATGTCCACCTGATCCTCGGGGAGGCCGATGGCGACCTCCTTCTCGGCGATCTGCGCCACGCGGATCACCGACTGCCCCGCCGTGACCACCTGGCCGACCTCGGCATCGACGGCCGTCACCACGCCGTCCGCATCGGCGGCGAGCACGGCGTAGCCGGTCTGGTTGCTCTGGTTGCGCAGATTGGCCTGCGCCTGCTCCAGCCGCGAGGCGGCGGAATCGTAGGTGGCCTGGCGCCGGTGCAGCTCGGCGGCACTGATGAAATTCTTGGCGGCCAGCTCCTTGTAGCGCTTCAGGTCGGAGTCGGCCAGATCGCGGTCGGTCTTGGCGGCATCGAACTGGGCACGCGCGGAGGCTTCGGCCAGCGCCAAGTCGGTCGGGTCCAGGCGGGCCAGCGGCTGGCCCTTCCTGACGCTGGCGCCTACGTCCACCAGACGGGCCGAAATCTTGCCGGGCACCCGGAAGCCCAGGCGCGACTCCACGCGCGGCCGTACCTCGCCCGAAAACTCGAATGCGGTCTTCCCGGCACCCGAATGCAATTGCAGCAGCCGCACGGGCCGCACGGACTCCACCGGCTCCGCCTTCTTCCCGCAGCCGGACAGCCCGGCCAGGATCGCCAGCGTCGCCACGGTCAGCAGGGCGACCATCGGCGTCCGGCGGGTCCGGGCGGGCATCGGGGAAACATCAACGTCGGCGGCCGCAACATCCGGCCTGGCATAAGGCACTGGCATGGGTTAAGCGTCTTGAGTCGGTGGAACGTCGGAACAAGCTGGAGAGTGCGGGGGAACAGCCAATTGGGGAAAGCGTCTCGCGGCGGACCCTTCTGCGGGTGCCTGCCGGGGAATTAATAACTGGCCGGTCAGTAATATAACGAGCGGCTCCGAGTGCGTCAAACGCCGGGCKACGAATGGGCCGAAACTTGGCGCGAATGGCGGACACGGGGTGGACGGGGGGCGATGTTACAATTTGCCGCTTTCGCGGACCCGCTGCGCCGGTCCGTATCGCCCCACAGACCGCATTAAAAAGAGATTGGCGTGACGCCCGATCAGTATTGCCAGGACAAGGCCGCCCCGGGCGGCTCCCTCCCCTATTACAGCTTCCTGTTCCTCCCGACCGAACGCCGCCGCGCCATCACGGCGCTGTACGCCTTCCGCCGCGAGCTGGAGGCCATCATCGACGAGAGCCACGACGCCGGCGTAGCCCACCAGCGGCTGGACTGGTGGCGCGGCGAACTGCGCCGCCTCTATGACGGTCAACCGTCACATCCGGTCACGCAGGCCCTGCAGCCCCATATTGCGCCGTGCGGCCTGCCGCAATCCGAATTTTCTGAAATGCTGGACGGCATGGAAATGGATCTGACCCAGACCCGCTACCTCGACGAAGCCGGTTTGAAACGCTACTGCCAGTGCGCGGGCGGTGCCATGGGCGTGCTGTCGGCCCGGGTGCTGGGGTTTTCCGATCCGCGCACGCTGGACTTCGCCCGCCAGCTAGGCCTGTCGATGCAGCGCGCGACCATCGTCCGTGATGTGGGCGAGGATGCCCGCCAGGGCCGCATCTACCTGCCGGTGGACACGCTCCAGCGCCACGAGGTGCCGGCGGCCGACATCCTCCAGTCGCGCTACTCCGAGCGCTTCGTGGCCCTGATGCGCGAGCAGGCCGAGGTGGCCCGCACGCTCTACCGCGAGGCGCTGGCGCTGCTGCCGCGCCAGGACCGCCGCGCCCAGCGCGCCGCGCTGGTGATGGCGGCACTCTCCCATGCCCAGCTCGACGAGATCGAGGCCGACCAGTTCCAGGTGCTGACGCAGCGCATCGCCCTGACGCCGATGCGCATGCTGTGGATCGCCTGGAAGACCTGGCTGCGCAACCGCT
Source organism: Cupriavidus sp. 05T42 (assembly GCF_056396345.1). Classification (NCBI taxonomy): domain Bacteria; kingdom Pseudomonadati; phylum Pseudomonadota; class Betaproteobacteria; order Burkholderiales; family Burkholderiaceae; genus Cupriavidus; species Cupriavidus sp. 05T42. The sequence continues at coordinate 77,215 of NZ_JBFTLH010000009.1, read as the reverse complement.
GACCGCCATCGAACCGAATCGAACCGAACCGAACTGATCCCGACCCGACCCCGATMCGCACCATGACTACCGTACTCGCCTCGCTCGGCCAATCCATCCTCGACCGCGCCGCCGCGCTCGCCGCCCACTCCGACATGGAGGACGGGCTGACCTGCGCGTTCCTTACGCCGGCGCATCGCCGGGCACAGGCGCAACTGGTGCAGTGGATGGAGGAAGCCGGCATGGCGGTGCGCGTGGACGCCATCGGCAATGTGATTGGGCGGTATGCCGCCGATCCGGCCGTGGCTGCGCCGAAGGTGCTGATGACCGGCTCTCATTTCGACACCGTGCGCAACGGCGGGCGGTATGACGGGCGGCTGGGCATCCTGCTGCCGATTGCGGTGGTGGGCGCACTCCATGCGGCGGGCATCCGGCTGCCGTATCACTTCGAGATCGTCGGCTTCGCCGAGGAGGAAGGGCTGCGCTTCAAGACCAGCTTCCTGGCCAGCAGCGTGCTGGCGGGCCGCTTCGACCCGGCCCTGCTGGACCGCGCGGACCCGGACGGGGTGACCATGCGCGAGGCGCTGGCCCAGTCCGGCCTGCCCGGCGCCGGCAGCCTGGACGCCCTGCGCGCCGCGGCGGTMGATCCGGCCACGCTGGCAGGGTTCGTCGAAGTGCATATCGAACAGGGCCCGGTGCTGCTGAACCGCGACCTGGCGCTCGGCATCGTCACGCAGATCGCAGGCAGCAGCCGCTTCCAGGTGCGGGTGGAGGGGCTGGCCAGCCACGCCGGCACCACGCCGATGGACATGCGGCGCGACGCCGCCACCGGCGCCGCCGAGATGATCCTGCTGGTGGAGTCGCGCTGCGCGCAGGTGCCGACGCTGGTCGGCACGGTGGGCCAGCTTCAGGTGCCGAACGGCTCCAGCAATGTGATTCCGGCCGCGTGTGTGTTCTCGATGGACATCCGCGCCGGCGAGGACGGCATCCGCGAAGCCGCCATCACCGACATCGTGATGGGCATCGAGCGGATCGCGGCGCGCCGTGGCCTGACCGCCACCGTCGAACGAGTGACGCCGGTGAACAACGCGCCGTGCGCGCGCTGGCTGATGGATCAGTTCGGCGCGGTGCTGCGCAAGCGCGGTCTGGAGGCGTTCGAGCTGCCGTCCGGCGCCGGGCATGACGCGATGATGATGCAACGCATGACTGACGTGGCGATGCTGTTCGTGCGCTGCGGCAATGGCGGCATCAGCCACAACCCGCTGGAAACCATCACCGTGGAAGATGCGCAGCTGGCGGCCGAGGTATTCGTGGATTTCCTGCGACATTTCCGACCGCAGGACTGATAGGGAGGGCGGTCAGCCGCCTTCGTACATCTCGCGGCCGAGATCCTGGAGATTCTTGCGCAGCGTCTTGCGCTCGTCGGGCGAGAGTTTGGGATGCCCGCCCGGTGGGCCCTGGCGGCCGGCGCGGTCGGCCATGTCGCGCTCCGTGCGGTACTTTTCGGCGCGGGTGCGGGCCTCGCGCTGGTCCAGGCGCTCACCGCCGCCCGGCTTGCCCGGCACGGCGGGGGTAGGTGCGCCACCGCTGGCGTGGCCCGGCTGGGCAGGGCGGAGTAACTGGGCCATGCCCGCCGACTGCGCCTGCGCGAGCGCCGGCAGCAGTACGATGAGCATGGCCGCGCCGGCATGGCAAGCCGCCCGCACGCACGCCGTGCGTTGCAGGGTTTGTCCGTGCCGGTTTTGCTTCACTTTCATTGGATAATGGCGGTCTTGACCGTGGTCGCACATCCGCGTGGAGGACGACGCAGGCACTATGCCAACGCCTTCGTMAGAGAGATGGGACGCCCCTTGGTCACCGTGAATGCCCGTCGCGCCAAATCGGCGTCGGGCTACGGTTTGCGGAGTGTAATTGCACAAAAGATGCACGCCGCCATACCACAGGGTAAAGTATGTAACGTTTTGTTAAGCCATTTTGAGCGAAAGCGTAAGTCGCTAAGATACCGCCATGGAAAATACCAGCCACAAGATTCTCGTCGTGGACGACGACCCGCGATTGCGCGACCTGCTGCGCCGCTACCTTGGCGAGCAGGGGTTCACGGTACTGGTGGCGGAAAACGCCACCGCCATGAACAAGCTCTGGCTGCGCGAGCGGTTTGACCTGCTGGTGCTGGACCTGATGATGCCGGGCGAGGATGGCCTGTCCATCTGCCGCCGCCTGCGCGGTGCCAACGATCAGACCCCGATCATCATGCTGACCGCCAAGGGCGAGGACGTCGATCGCATCGTCGGCCTGGAAATGGGCGCCGATGACTACCTGCCCAAGCCTTTCAACCCGCGCGAGCTGATCGCGCGCATTCACGCCGTGCTGCGCCGCAAGGGCCCCGCCGAGGTACCGGGCGCCCCGTCCGAGACGCCCGAAACCTTCGCCTTCGGCGATTTCGTGCTGAACCTGGCCACCCGCACGCTGACCAAGAACGACGAGGAAATCACGCTCACCACGGGCGAATTCTCGGTGCTCAAGGTGTTCGCGCGGCATCCGCGCCAGCCGCTCTCGCGCGAGAAGCTCATGGAAATGGCCCGCGGCCGCGAATACGAAGTGTTCGACCGCAGCCTGGACGTGCAGATCTCGCGCCTGCGCAAGCTCATCGAACCGGACCCGGGCAACCCCCGCTTCATCCAGACGGTCTGGGGCCTGGGCTACGTCTTCATTCCCGATGGCGTGAAGTAGTCCCGGTTCGTCCGCAGTCAGCATCGTGGCGACCGCTCTCGGCCGTACCGCAACGCGGTTCTTTGGTTCGCTGTTCTGGCGCACCTTCATGCTGATCGCCCTGTTGCTGGCGATCTCGCTGGGTATCTGGTTCCAGAGCTACCGGCTCTTCGAACGCGCACCGCGCGCCCAGCAGATCGCCATGCAGGTGGTCAGCGTGGTCAAGCTCACGCGCGCGGCCCTGCTCTATTCCGACCCGGCGCGGCGGCGCTTCCTGCTGCTCGACCTCGTGCAGAACGAGGGCATCAAGGTCTATCCGCGCGAGAAGGACGACGACTTCGCCGCGCCCACGGCCAACCCGTTCCTGACCCAGCTGGTGCAGCAGGAGATTCGCGGGCGGCTGGGCGAGGACACCGTGCTCGCCACCACCGTCAATGACATTCCGGGCGTGTGGGTCAGCTTCGAGATCGAGGGGGACGATTACTGGGTCGCCATCAGCCCGGAGCGCTTCGAGCGCGTGCCGGGCATCCAGTGGCTGTGGTGGAGTATCGCCGCGCTGCTGCTGTCGATCATCGGCGCGGCCTTTATCACGGCACGTGTGAACTACCCGCTCAAGCGGCTGGCCAACGCGGCGCGCCAGATCGGCACGGGCGGCGACCCGCCGCCGCTGCGCGAGCATGGCGCCAGCGAGGTAGCCCAGGCCAACCGCAGCTTCAACCAGATGGTGCGCGACCTGCGCCAGCTCGACGACGACCGCGTGGTCATGCTGGCCGGCATCTCCCACGACCTGCGCACCCCGCTCACCCGGCTGCGGCTCGAGACCGAGATGTCGCCGGTGGACAACATCACGCGCGACGCCATGATCGCCGACATCGAGCAGATGGACGCCATCATCGGCCAGTTCCTCAACTACGCCCGGCCCGGCCAGGAAATGGTGGAGCCGGTGGATCTCTCCGCGCTGGTCCAGGACGCCGTGGGCGTCTATGCCGCGCACGACGATGTGCGCGTGCACGTGCGCGCCAACGGCCCGGTCATGGCGGTGGCCAATCGCATGGAGATCCAGCGCATCCTGGACAACCTGGTCGAGAACGCGCGCCGCTACGCCAAGGATGAGGAAAGCGGCATGGCCGAGGTGGAGATCTCCACCCGGCTCGATGACAAGGACGCCGTGCTGACCGTGGCCGACAACGGTCCGGGCGTGCCCGATGCGCAGCTCTCGCTGCTGACCCGGCCGTTCTACCGGCTCGACAGCGCGCGCAGCGAGGCCAAGGGCGCGGGGCTGGGCATGTCCATCGTCAACCGCATCCTCCAGCGCAACGGCGGGCGGCTGGTGCTCGCCAATCGGCCGCCACCCAAGTCCGGGCTGGTGGTGCGCGCCTGCTTCCGGCGCGCATGAGGCGCCACCCCGCGCGGGCACTGACAGGTTTTCGACAGCATTTGATAGCAGATTGAAAGGCGGTTGACAGGGCATTGACAGCCCCGCGGCGCACACTGGCGGCCATTGCGATCCCACAACATGTCGCCGGCCGCACCGGCGCTGACCGAGAGACAGCCATGTCCAGCACCGCCTCCGCGCCGGCTTCCCAGCACAGCGCCCGTACCGTGTTCCGCGTCGTCAGCGGCAACTTCCTCGAAATGTACGATTTCATGGTGTACGGCTTCTACGCCGCCGCCATCKCCCGTACGTTCTTCCCCAGCGGCAACGAATTCGCCTCGCTGATGCTCTCGCTGGCCACCTTCGGCGCCGGCTTCCTGATGCGTCCGCTCGGCGCCATCATTCTCGGCGCCTATATCGACCACCATGGCCGCCGCAAGGGCCTGATTCTCACGCTGATCCTGATGGCGATGGGCACGCTGCTGATTGCGCTGGTGCCCGGCTATGCCTCGATCGGGGTGGCCGCGCCGCTGCTGGTGCTGGCGGGCCGGCTGCTGCAAGGGTTCTCGGCCGGCGTGGAGCTGGGCGGGGTATCGGTCTACCTGTCCGAGATCGCCAAGCCGGGCCAGAAAGGCTTCTATGTGGCGTGGCAGTCGGCCAGCCAGCAGGTGGCGGTGATCTTTGCCGGGCTAATGGGTGTGATCCTGCACGCCACGCTGGCGCCGGAACAGATGGATAGCTGGGGCTGGCGCGTGCCGTTCCTGATCGGCTGCCTGATCGTGCCATTCCTGTTCATGATCCGGCGCTCGCTGGAGGAAACCGAAGCCTTCCGCACCCGCAAGCACCAGCCGACCATGCGCGAGATCTACCGCTCGATGCTCGACAACTGGGGCATCATCCTCGCGGGCTGCATGATGGTGGTGATGACCACGGTGTCGTTCTACATGATCACCGCCTACACGCCCACCTTCGGCAAGACCGTGCTCAAGCTCGGCGACGTGGACAACCTCATCGTGACGATGTGCGTCGGCCTTTCCAACTTCATCTGGCTGCCGCTGATGGGCGCCGTCTCCGACCGCGTGGGACGCAAGCCGCTGCTGGTGATCTTCACCATCGCCACCCTGCTGACCGCCTACCCGGCCGTGTCCTGGCTGGTGGCCGAGCCGTCCTTCGGCCGCCTGCTGATGGTGGAGCTGTGGCTCTCGTTCCTGTACGGCAGCTACAACGGCGCGATGGTCGTCACGCTGGCCGAGATCATGCCGCCGGCGGTGCGCACGGCGGGCTTCTCGCTCGCCTACAGCCTGGCCACGGCGCTGTTCGGCGGCTTCACGCCCGCCATCGCCACCTACCTGATCCACGAAACCGGCAACAAGGCCGCGCCGGGCCTGTGGCTGACGTTCGCCGCCGCCTGTGGCCTGGTGGCCACGCTGGTCATCTTCCGCACCCGCCGCCTGCAGGGCGCCCTGCGCACCGCCTGATACGCGTGGCCTGATGCGGCCCCGACCCGATCGCCGCCACAAGATGAAACTTTTGTGGCGGCTTTCGTCATGTGCGTCCGCACATGGCATACTCACCGTTCGTCTTTGGCGCGCGCCGTGCAGGGAAAGGCCGATGCCTATCGGTCTCTTTGAGACAATCAATTGGCCCTGCGCGTATCGGACAGGTCATAATCTGGCTTTGTTGCGATGCCGTATCGTGGCGTTCTGCAGCCCCGTGCTGCCCCACCCCGCCCGGCGTGTCGCGTGCGTTACTCTGTTCAACCGTATCAGGAGAAGTTGATGAAGACCGTTGGTGACAAGATCGAATCGTTCCAAATCGTTGGCGTGAAGCCGGGTTTCAACAACCACGAAGAGAATGGCCAGTCGGCTTTCGAAGACATCACCGAGAAGTCCTTCGAAGGCAAGTGGAAGATCATCTACTTCTACCCGAAGGACTTCACCTTCGTGTGCCCGACCGAAATCGTCGCCTTCGCCAAGCTGAACGACGACTTCGCTGATCGCGACGCGATCGTGCTGGGCGGCTCGACCGACAACGAGTTCGTGAAGCTGGCATGGCGCCGCGAACACAAGGACCTGAACAAGCTGAACCAGTGGCAATTCGCCGACGTGACCGGCTCGCTGGTGGACCAGCTGGGCGTGCGTGACAAGGCTGCCGGCGTGGCCCTGCGCGCTACGTTCATCGTCGATCCGGACAACGTGATCCAACACGTGTCGGTGAACAACCTGAACGTCGGCCGTAGCCCGGACGAAGTCCTGCGTATTCTGGACGGCCTGCAAACGGACGAGCTGTGCCCGTGCAACCGCGCTGTCGGCGGCGCCACGCTGTAATTTGTTTGACCTGCCAACCGCCCTCCCCGGGCGGACCGGCGCGCGCGGAAGTGGCCAAACCGGCGCTTCCGCGTCAAAGCCCGCAAATGCGGGTTTTTTGAGCCCTGGACGATAGGAGAAATAAATGGAATTCCTCAGCACGATTAAGAACCTCATTCCCGACTACGCGAAGGACATCCGCCTGAATGTGGATGGCACGATCGCGCGCTCGTCGCTGGAAGGCAATGACGCCGTGGGCGTGGCACTCGCCGCCGCCTTCGCCGCCAAGAGCAAGATCATCGTCGATGCCATCCGCAATGCGAACGTGCTGTCGCCGGAGGAAGTCACCGCTGCGCAGACGGCTGCCGCGCTGATGGGCATGAACAATGTCTGGTATCCGTACATCGAGATGGCCGAGGACCCGGACCTGTCGAGCCAGCCCGCCGGACTGCGCATGAACGCCTACGCTACCCATGGTGGCGTGGACAAGCGCCGCTTCGAGATGTACGCACTGGCCGCGTCGATCATCGGCAAGTGCCACTTCTGCGTGAAGTCGCACTATCAGTTGCTGAAGACCGAGCAAGGCATGAGCGCGCAGCAACTGCGCGACGTGGGCCGCATCGCCGCCGTGATCGGGGCTGCCGCCAACGTGATCGCCGCAGAATAAGGCTTGCCGGGCAGGCATTGCCCGCCTGGTCAGGAAAACCTGCCGCCACCGCAAGGGGCGGCAGGTTTTTTTTCGCCCCAGCGCGAAAGCCTGATGTCAAGACGATGTCAATACGCTGGGCGGCATGTTGTCTGACACGCAAACGGGCGATCGGGAACCATGCACTTGTGCCGCGACCGGCCTACAATCCACGCAAGGACACGGATACAGAGGCCATGAGTACCTTGCCTTCGCATACCTCCCCCCGTTTTCGCTTCCGCCTGGCGGCGGCGTACGACTGGGGCGACATCGCAGCGGTCACGCAGCAAGCCTATGGGCAGTATGAGCTTGCGATCATGGAAGATTGCCGCGCATCGTTCCAGCGCGGCATGCAGTCCGTGCTGGCCGCAAAGGACAATCCCGACATGGAATGGTGGGTCGCCGAGAGCGACCACGGCATCAGCGGTGCCGTGCTGTTCTGCCATCCGGGCGCCACGCTGCCCGCCCTGGACGACAGCACCGTGACGCTGACGCAGCCCGAGGCACGGCTGCTGTCGGTCAGCCCGCAGGCGCGTGGCCAGGGGCTGGGACATCGGCTGATGCAGATCTGCATCCAGCGGGCGCGCGATATCGGCGCCAGTGCGCTGGTGGTGCGGACCATGCCCGAGATGGCCTCCGCCAACAAACTTTGCCAGCAGATGGGCTTCCAGAAACGGACCGAAGCCGGCGCACGCAGCGGCGCCATGGCGCGCCTGAACGACTACACCTTCGCGATCCTGCCCGAGGAAGCGCCGCTACCGTCGCCACCCCCGGTCTGACTGTCTGATCGCGCAGTTGCTTCAATCCTGAACGTCGCCAGCCTTGCGGTAGATCAGCACCGCGGCCTGCGCGACGATGCCCTCTTCGCGCCCTTCGAACCCCAGCTTCTCATTGGTCTTCGCCTTCACGTTGCAACGCGTGACGGGCAGGCCGAGGTCTTCCGCGAGATTCGCCACCATGCCGCCGATATGCGGCGCCAGTTTTGGCTTTTGTGCGATGACCGTGGCATCCACGTTGCCGATCTCGTAACCGGCCTCGCGCACCCGCCGGGCCGCCTCGCGCAACAGCACGCGACTGTCGGCACCGGCGAAATTCGGGTCCGTGTCGGGAAAATGCCGGCCGATGTCGCCCAATGCGGCGGCACCGAACAGCGCGTCGGTCACGGCGTGCAGCAGCGCGTCGGCATCGGAATGGCCGAGCAGGCCACGGTCATGCGGAATGTCCACGCCACCCAGGATCAGCTTGCGGCCCGGCACCAGGGCGTGCACGTCATAGCCCTGGCCAATGCGGATATCGAACGGATTCAATGCGACTCCTCTGAAAAATGCTTAACGGTCAGCCAGCGGGGCTGCCGGCGCGAGCAGGATGTCCGCCAGCGCGAAATCCTCGGGGTAGGTGACCTTGAAATTGCGCAGCGAGCCGTTGACCAGGCGCGGATGCAGGCCCAGGCGCTCGATGGCGCTCGCCTCGTCGGTGACCACGGCGCCGGCGGCCAGCGCCTCCTGCAACGCCTGGCGCAACACGCCTACGCGGAACATCTGCGGGGTCTGGGCCTGCCAGAGCCCTTCGCGCGGCACGGTGGCGCCAATCCGCACGCCAACCTGGGTGCCTTCGTCCGCCCGCTTGAGCGTATCGGGCACCGGCACCGCCAGAATGCCGCCGATGGCCGCATCGGCCTCGTCGTCGGCCTCCACGGCGCGGATCAGCGTGTCGATCATGGCCGGCGTCAGTCCTGGGCGGGCGGCATCGTGCACGAGCACCCAGTCGCTGTCCGTGGCGCCGAGCTGGGCCAGGTGATGCAGGCCGGCCAGCACCGAGGCGTGGCGCGTGTCGCCGCCCACGAAGGCGGTATCGAAGCGCAGCCCCGCGAACGCCTCCGCGCCGAAGCGCGATTCCAGCGGCATATCGTCCGGCGCCAGCACCAGCGCGGTGGCGCTGATGCGCTCACAGGCGGAAAAGGCGGCCAGCGCGTGCCAGATCATCGGGCGGCCGGCCACGGTCTGGTATTGCTTGGCGACGTGGCCGCCGGCGCGGCTGCCGGTACCGGCACAGGGAATCAGGGCGAAGCGGCGAGCAGACACAGGGTAGCGGGGCGAAGTAGGAATAAGACGGGCGGCGGACCGGCCGGTGCGCATTCTATAATACGGCCCTTGTCCACCGCCACGGAGATCCCTTCCGGGGCCGGACTATCATGGCCAACCCCCGCCCGCGCTGCCGGCGGGGCGCTGTCGTTTCGATMGCCCTTGCTGCCAATGCCTGACATCCACGCTGTCACATCCTTCGCCAACCTGTCGCTGGTCAAGCCCGGCATGCGTCACGCGGTGGCCGGCCTGACCGGCTCCGCCGACGCCCTGCTGGTAGCCGCCTACGCGCGCCAACACAAGGGCGCCCTGCCGATGCTGGCAGTGATGTGCGCCAACGCCACCGACGMCCAGCGCCTGGCCGAGGAAATCCCGTGGTTCGCGCCCGAACTGCGTGTGCGGCTGCTGCCGGACTGGGAAACGCTGCCCTACGACAGCTTCTCGCCCCACCAGGACCTGGTATCCGAGCGGCTGGCCACGCTGCACGACATCCAGACCGGCCAGTGCGACGTGATGCTGGTGCCCGCCTCCACCGCGCTGTACCGGCTGGCGCCGCCGGCCTTCCTGGCCGCGTACACCTTCTTCTTCAAGCAGGGCGAGAAACTCGACGAAAACGCGCTCAAGGCCCAGTTCACACTGGCCGGCTACGAGCACGTCAGCGCGGTCATGCGCCCCGGCGAGTACAGCGTACGGGGCGGGCTGATCGACCTCTTCCCGATGGGCTCGGCCCTGCCGTACCGGATCGACCTGTTCGGGGATGAGATCGAGACCATCCGCGCCTTCGACCCCGACACCCAGCGCAGCCTGTACCCGGTGAAGGAAGTGCGCCTGCTGCCCGGGCGCGAGTTCCCGCTCGACGAAACCGCCCGCACCGCCTTCCGGGGCCGCTGGCGCGAGGTGTTCGAGGGAGATCCGACCAAATCGCCGATCTACAAGGACATTGGCAACGGCGTGCCGTCCGCCGGCATCGAGTACTACCTGCCACTGTTCTTCGAGGAAAGCGCCACCCTGTTCGATTACCTGCCCGCCGGCACGCAACTGGCGTTCGCAGGCAATATCGACGAGGCCATCCGCCGTTTCTGGGCCGATACCACCCAGCGCTACACCTTCATGCGGCACGACCGCGAACGCCCGCTGCTGCCGCCGGCGGACCTGTTCCTGTCCGAGGAGCAGTTCTTCGTAGCCGCCAAGCCGCTGGCGCGCGTGGTGCTGCAGCGCGAGGCCACGGCCGAGCAGGCACCGTTCTCGGCTGCCCTGCCCGATGTCTCGGTCAACCGCCGCGCCGAAGACCCGCTGGTCAACCTTGAGGCCCTGCTGCTGAACAAGGCCACGCGCGTGCTGATGTGCGCCGACTCCGCTGGCCGGCGCGAGACGCTGATGCAACTCTTCGCCGAAAGCGGCCTGCGTCCGCAGCCAGTGGACGACTTCGCCGCCTATCTGGCCGGTGACGCGCACTTCTCGATCGCCGTGGCGCCGCTGCAGAGCGGCTTTGCGCTGCCGCAGGCGCAACTGGCCTTCGTGACCGAGGCCGAGCTCTACGCCGGCACCGCGCGTCGCACGGGCCGCCGCAAGCAGGAACAGGCCAGCGCCGTCGATTCGATGGTGCGCGACCTCGCCGAACTGAAGATCGGCGACCCCGTGGTACATAGCGAGCACGGCATCGGCCGCTATCAGGGGCTGGTGACGATGGACCTGGGCCAGGGCGAGGAGGAATTCCTGCACCTGGACTACGACAAGGGCAGCAAGCTGTACGTGCCCGTGCACCAGTTGCATGTGATCTCGCGCTACTCGGGCGCCGATCCGGAATCCGCGCCGCTGCACCACCTCGGCTCCGGCCAGTGGGACAAGGCCAAGCGCCGCGCCGCGCAGCAGATCCGCGACACCGCCGCCGAGCTGCTGAACCTGTACGCACGCCGCGCCTTGCGCCAGGGCTTTGCCTTCCCACTCCAGCCCAAGGACTACGAGACCTTCGCCGAAAGCTTCGGTTTCGAGGAAACCCCCGATCAGGCCGCCGCCATTTCGGCTGTGATCGCCGACATGACCTCCGGCAAGCCAATGGACCGGCTGGTCTGCGGCGACGTGGGCTTCGGCAAGACCGAGGTGGCCCTGCGCGCCGCCTTCGTGGCCGTGCTCGGCGGCAAGCAGGTGGCCATGCTCGCGCCGACCACGCTGCTGGCGGAGCAGCACTTCCAGACGTTGTCCGACCGTTTCGCGGAATGGCCGGTGCGCATCGTGGAGCTGTCGCGCTTCAAGACCAAGAAGGAGATCGACGCGGCCATCAAGCAGATTAACGAGGGCACCGTCGATATCGTCATCGGCACGCACAAGCTGCTCTCGGACGACGTGAAGTTCCAGCGCCTGGGCCTGGTCATCATCGACGAGGAACACCGCTTCGGCGTGCGCCAAAAAGAGGCGCTCAAGACACTTCGCGCCGAGGTGGACGTGCTGACGCTCACCGCCACCCCCATCCCGCGCACGCTGGGCATGGCGCTGGAGGGCCTGCGCGACTTCTCGGTCATCGCCACGGCGCCGCAGAAGCGGCTGGCGATCAAGACCTTCGTGCGACGCGAGGAAGACGGCGTGATCCGCGAGGCCATCCTGCGCGAGCTGAAGCGCGGCGGGCAGGTCTACTTCCTCCATAACGAGGTCGAGACCATCGAGAACAAGCGCGCCCGGCTGATGGAACTGGTGCCCGAGGCGCGTATCGCCGTGGCCCATGGCCAGATGCACGAGCGCGAGCTGGAGCGCGTGATGCGCGATTTCGTGGCGCGGCGCGACAACATCCTGCTCTGCACGACGATCATCGAGACCGGCATCGACGTGCCGACCGCCAACACCATCCTGATCCACCGCGCCGACAAGTTCGGCCTGGCCCAGCTGCACCAGCTGCGGGGCCGCGTGGGTCGCTCGCACCATCAGGCCTACGCGTACATGCTGGTCCATGATGTCGATGGCCTGACCAAGCTGGCGCAGCGCCGGCTCGAGGCCATCCAGCAGATGGAGGAACTCGGCTCCGGCTTCTACCTCGCCATGCACGACCTGGAAATCCGCGGCGCCGGCGAGGTGCTGGGCGACAAGCAATCGGGCGAAATCCACGAAATCGGCTTCCAGCTTTATACGGACATGCTCAACGCCGCCGTGAAGGCGCTCAAGGCCGGCAAGGAGCCGGACCTGATGGCCCCGCTGCAGGTGACCACCGAGATCAACCTCGGCACGCCGGCGCTGCTGCCGAACGACTATTGCGCCGATGTGCACGAACGGCTGTCGCTCTACAAGCGGCTGGCCAACTGCGAGACGGCCGAGAGCGTGGACAACATCCAGGAAGAGCTGATCGACCGCTTCGGCCGCCTGCCGCCGCAGGCGCAGGCGCTGGTGGAGACGCACCGGCTGCGCATCGCCGCCGTGCCGCTGGGCGTGCGCAAGATCGATGCGGGCGAGGCCACCATCAGCATGCAGTTCGTGCCGAACCCGCCGATMGACGCCATCCGCATCATCGACCTCGTGCAAAAGAACCGCCATATCAAGCTGGCCGGGCAGGACAAGCTGCGCATCGAGGCCAAGATGCCCGATGTGGCCGTGCGCGCCCAGACCATCAAGCACACGCTGCGGCAACTGGCGTGACGGTGTAGCATCGCATCCTTGACGAATCAATCATCTTTCCGCCCCATGCCTGCCCACGCCAATGCCCAATCTTCCGCCACCGCAGCCAAGCCGCGCGGCAGTGCGCTCGACTGGACCCAGCGGCTGGTGTCGTACGACACCACGTCGCGCCATTCGAATCTCGGCCTGATCGAGGCCGTGCGCGACCACTTCCTGGCCAAGGGGCTGCGGCCGCACCTGAGCTACAACCCGCAGGGCGACAAAGCCAACCTGTTCGTGACCGTGCCGGCGGCCAATGGCGCCACCGATGGCGGCATCGTGCTGTCCGGCCACACTGACGTGGTGCCGGTGGACGGCCAGAACTGGACCACCGACCCGTTCAAGCCGGTGATCCGCGACGGCAAGCTCTATGGCCKGGGCACCTGCGACATGAAGGGCTTCATCGGCACCAGCCTGGCGCTGCTGCCGACCATCCTGGAGGCCAGGCTACGCGAGCCGGTGCACTACGCGCTGTCGTTCGACGAGGAAATCGGCTGCATGGGCGCGCCGTATCTTCTGGCCGAATTGCGAGACCGTGGCGTGCGGCCGGGCGGCTGCATCGTCGGCGAGCCGACCAGCATGCGCGTGATCGTCGCGCACAAGGGCATCAACGCCTACCGCTGCTGCGTGAAGGGTCAGGCCGCGCATTCGTCGCTGACGCCGAAGGGCGTGAACGCCATCGAATACGCGGCGCGGCTGATCTGCTTCATCCGCGACATCGCCGATGAATTCAAGGCCAACGGCCCGTACGATCAAGCCTTCGACGTGCCGTTCACGACCGCCTCCACCGGCACGATCCAGGGCGGCATCGCGCTGAACACCATTCCGGCGCTGTGCGAGTTCGTGTTCGAGTTCCGCAACCTGCCGGGCGTGKATCCCGAGGCGATCTTCGCGCGGATTCAGGAATATGCGAATGGCGTGCTGCTGCCGAAGATGCGCGCCGAACATGCCGACGCGGGGCTGACGCTGGCGAAGATTGCCGCTGCGCCGTCGMTCGACGCTGCCGAGGCCGACGCCATCACGCAACTGGTGCGCGCACTGACCGCTGACCGGGACACCAACAAGGTGGCCTATGGCACCGAGGCCGGCCTGTTCCAGCGCGCCGGCATCCCGGCCGTGGTCTGCGGCCCCGGCGACATCCAGCAAGCCCACAAGCCGGACGAGTTTGTCGCCCTCGACCAACTGGAAGCCTGCGAAGCCTTCCTGCACAAGGTGGTGGACAGCCTGCGCGTGGCCGCCTGAGCTGCTTGAGCGTTTGAGCAGGAGGGCGGTGCGCTTACAATATCGCCTTCCTCGCTTTGCGCGCCCCGCCCCGACTTCCCCCTGCCGTCATGCCCCTGATTCTCCAGAGCCTGTCCCCGCTGTCGCCCGCCGATCTCGACGCCATCCGCCCCATCGCCGACGCTTCGGCCTTCACGCTGCGTGCGGCCAACGTCGCGGCCGCCGATGACTGCGCCCCGCTGACGCCCGCACTGCACAAGGCGCTGGACGAAGCCTGCGGCCCACGCGGCATCGACTGGGCCGTGGTGCCGGCCGGGCGCAAGCTCTCGGACTTCCGGCTGGTGGCCATGGACATGGACTCGACGTTGATCACGATCGAGTGCATCGACGAAATTGCGGACTTTTGCGGGCTGAAGGCCGAGGTTTCGGCGATCACGGAAGCCGCCATGCGCGGCGAGATCACCGATTTCAATGAAAGCCTGCGGCGCCGCGTGGCCCTGCTGAAGGGGCTGGATGCCAGCGTACTCGACCGCGTCTACGCGGAGCGCCTGCGCCTGTCCCCGGGTGCCGAGCGGATGCTGCAGACCGTGCAGGCGCTGGGCATGCGCACGCTGCTGGTGTCGGGCGGCTTCGTCCATTTCACCGACCAGCTCAAGCCGCGCCTGAAGCTGGACTTCACGCGCGCGAACACGCTGGAGATTGTCGATGGCAAGCTCACCGGCGAAGTCGTCGGCGAAATCGTCAATGCGGACGTCAAGGCACGTACGGTGCGCGAGGTCTGCGCGCAGATCGGCGCCGATGTGTCGCAGGCCATCGTCATGGGCGACGGCTCGAACGATCTGAAGATGATGGCCGTGGCCGGCCTCTCCGTCGCCTTCCGGGCCAAGCCGGTGGTGCGCGCGCAGGCCAGCGTGGCGTTCAACCACGTCGGCCTGGACGGCCTGCTGAACCTCTTCCCGCACTAAATCTCCACCCCCCCCAGCCCGCCCGGAGATTGGCTCCGGGCGGMGCCCGCATCGCATTTCCCCTAGTTCTCCACCCCGTTCGGCCGCCGAAATGTACCGCAACGTATTGATTTCCTTGTGAAAACAAATACGAATCATTATTATTCGGAGTTCCAACCATTCCGATGTTGCCCGCATGCAAGCGTTCGCTGTATTGCTAGGACTGGCGGCGGCTGCGTGCTTGTACCTCGCTGCGCCGAACCAGGTTCTGTTTGTCTCCGCCGACGGTGAAGGCCGCGCGCCCCTGCCGCCCCGGCTGCTGGGTTGGCTCGGCCTGTTGCTGACGGTCGCCAGCGCCTGGACCATGAGCGTGCCCGAAGGCTGGCCCGTGGCCATCGCCGCCACGCTGGTCTCGCTGACCTGCAGCCTGTCCTTGTGGCCGTTCATCGGCACGTGGGTCCACCACCGTCGCGGGCTGGCCCGCCGGGAAGGAAGCGCAGCATGATGGGCACGAAATGGCTTGCCGGGACACTGCTGGGCCTGCCCCTGGCCCTCGCGCTGTGCACGCTGGGCATCCTCTGGCTGCCGGGCGGCTGGCATGGCGGCGTGGTCGCCGCAGTGCTGCTCAGCTTCGTCGCCTGGGTCACGCTGATCAGCCTGAGCCTGCTGTTCCGCACCAGCACGGCCGCGTGGCTCTGGCTGGGGGGCGCCAACCTGATCTGCTTCGGCCTCCTGTGGGCGCTGCGCCTGACGAACACCATGCCCGCCGCGTCCGCGCTGGCCGGGTCGTGAGGACCTCTCCATGAAACCCAATACCCTCCGCCTTTACCAGACGCTGCATACCTGGGTCGGCCTGATGGCCGGCTGGGCGCTCTTCATCGCCTTCTTCGCCGGCGCCATCACGATCTTCCACCACGAGCTGCACATCTGGCAGAACCCGGCCCGCCTGGAAGGCCGTCACGCCACCGAGGTCCACGTGGAGGGCCCGGCCGTCGACGCCTTCGTCCAGAAGCTGGTGGCCGTGCATCCGGATGCCGCCGCCAGCGTCTACGTGGCCCTGCCGAGCAAGGAAGAGCCCGATTTCAACGCCTACTGGCAGGACAAGGCCGGTGCGTGGCACACCATCAATGGCACGGCGCTGAACGGCGACGCCGCCGCGCAGCGCAACACCTCGCTCGACCACGTGACCGGCGAGCTGTCGGCGTTCCTGAACTCCCTGCACTACTCGCTCGGCCTGGGCCAGAACGGCACCTACTTCATGGGCGTGATCTCGGTGCTGTACGGGCTGGCGCTGGTGTCCGGCGTGCTACTGCACCTGCCGCGCCTCAAGAAGGACCTCTTCGCGGTGCGGCCGGGCCGCAACCTGAAGCGGTTCTGGATGGACGCGCACAACGTGATCGGCCTGTTCAGCCTGCCGTTCCACATGGTGTTCGCGGTCACGGGCGCGTTCCTGTGCCTGTCGCTGGTCATGGTGATGGTGTTCAACGCGCTCACCTTCAACGGCAAGCTGTTCGAGCAGGTGCCCACCGCGATTGCGGCCACGCCGGAAATGACGGCGGCCGGACGGCCTTCGCCGACCATGCCGGCGGCGCAACTGCTGGCCATCGCGCGCGAGCATGGCGGCGAACGCTTCACGCCGGAAGCCATCCGCTTCCAGCGCTATGGCGATGCCAATGCCGTGGCGGAAGTCCGTGGCGACAGCGAGCGCGCGCTCGGCAATGGCGGCTCGGTGGGCATCCACGCGGCGGCCAACGAGCCGAACGCGGGCAAGCTGATCGCCAACCAGACCCCCGGCGCGCGCGACACCAATCACACGCTGTATAGCGGCGTCTTCGCGCTGCACTACGGCACCTACGGCAACCTGCCCGTGCGGATCTTGTACCTGCTGGCCGGTCTGGCGGGCGCGTTCCTGTTCTATTCGGGCAACCTGCTGTGGATCGAGTCGCGCCGCAAGACGCGCCAGGCCGAGCAGCCGCGCGTGCATCGACTGCTGGCGCAGGCCACCGTGGGCGTGTGCATCGGCACCTGTATCGGCGTGGCGCTGTGCTTCCCGGCCGCGCTGCTGTGGCCTGAGCGCGCCGTGAGCTATGTGTTCTGGCCGGTGTTCCTGCTGGCGGTGGGCTGGTCGCTGGTGCGTCCGCCGGTGCGGGCGGCCGTCGAGCTGCTCTATGTGGCGGCGCTGGCCTCGCTGACTGTGCCGCTCGCCAATGCCCTGCTGACCGGCGACCACTTCGTCGTGGCCGCCCTGCACGGGCGCTGGGGTGTGGCGGKCTTCGATATCGGCGCCATCGCGCTGGCAGTGGGCTATGTGGTGCTGGCCCGCGCCACCCAGCGGCGCGCGCACAACGGCCCGGCGGAATCGGTCTGGGCGCTGCGCCCGGCTACGTCCGAGCAAGCCGCGCAGCCGGCCCTGCGCAAGGCCGACGCGTCCTGATGTGCCGGCGTCTCTCCCCCTCGGGGAGGGACGCCTTCTGCTTCCCTCTTCAGCGCAGGTGCTTTTCCATCGCCTGTTTCAGGTCCGCGATCAGATCGCGTGAATCTTCCAGGCCGATGTAGAGCCGCACCAGCTCCCCCGCATTTTCCCAGCCAGCCGGCGGCCACGTGCCCGCCGGGCGCATGCCCTCCACGTGGTACGGCACGGCCAGGCTGTGCGCCCCGCCCCACGACCAGCCAATCGCATACAGCTTCAGCGCCTCGACGAAGGCATCCACCTGCTCGCGCCCAAAACGGCTGTGCAGGATGATCGAGAACAGCCCGCTCGCGCCGGTGAAGTCACGCCGCCATTCGGCATGGCCGGGGCAATCGGGCAGCGCGGGATGCAGCACGCGGGTCACCTCGGGCCGCTTGGTCAGCCATTCGGCAATCTCGCGTGCGGCGCGGTCGTGCGCGGCCAGCCGCACCGGCATGCTCGCCATGCCGCGCAGGACCAGGAAGCAGTCATCGGCGGACACGCCCCAGCCCATCACCATGCGCGTGCGCTTGAGGCGGTTGTGGAGCGATTCGTCGGCCGTGATCACGGCGCCCATCAGCACGTCGCTGCCGCCCGACTGGTACTTGGTCAGCGCCTGCACCGAGACGTCGATGCCCTTCGCGAACGGCTGGAAGTAGACCCCCGCCGACCATGTGTTGTCGATGGCCGTCAGCACGCCGCGCGCCTTGGCCGCTGCGACGATGGCCTCGGTATCGGGCACCTCCATCGTCACCGAGCCCGGCGACTCGAGCCAGATCAGCTTGGTGTTCGGCTGGATCATCGAGGCGATACTGGCACCCGCCATCGGATGGTAGTAGCGCACGCTCACGCCGAATTCGCGGGCCAGCCACTCGCCATGGTCGCGATTGGGGCCGTAGACGTTGTCCGGCACGAGCACATCGTCGCCCGACTTCAGGAACGCGAAATAGACCAGCGAGATGGCGCCCATGCCAGACGGCAGCAGCAGGGTCTGCCGGCCTCCTTCGATCTGGGCGAGTTGCTGGCACAGCGCCTCGCTGGTGGGCGTGGCGTGCAGGCCGTAGCGCCAGTACGTCTTGGTGGGGTCGCCATAGGCGCGCAATTCGTCCAGATTGCGGAAGACCACGGTCGAGCCGCGATAGGTCGGCGTGGAAAACGAATCAAAGCCCGGCGCGATATCGAGTTCGGGCTGGACGGCGAGCGTCTGGAGATAGCGGGAGGCGTCGGATTGGGAATGGTCGGACACGGCGAGTTCCTCGTTTTGCGGGAGGTCGGATCAGACGTCCGAGCTTACCAGCAAATGCCGGGGTGGCCGAGGGGCCACCACGCCGATGTCAGCGCGAGTTGCCGATCGAGATCGAGGATTTCGGCACGAGCGGCGCGTAGGTGACGCCGCTGCTGGGCCGCATGTCGAACGGCGGAATGACGAGATAACCGCCGAGCGGGCGGATGAAGAACGGCAGCACGATGGCCGGGTTGAAGGCGTCGGTCCAGGTGCCGCTCACCGCGCCATTCTGGTCGATACGGCCTTCCCAGTTGCCCGAGACACGCGTGCCGTCATCGGACTCTTCCATCAGGAAGGCGCCTTCGTTCCATTCGCCGGACAGCAGGCGCACACCGCCCTTGCCGTCGCCGGACGCGTATTCGCCCTGCAGGCTGTCGCGGGTGTCGGTCTTGGCGCCCACGCGCAGCCGCACTTGTTTGTCGCCGACGTTGCCGACGTAGACCGGGAACTTCGCGTACTCGGAGCGCGGCGCCAGCGAGCCGACCGGGCCCGAAGACAACGACGTCCCGCGCCGGGCTTCCCCAGCGCGGATCGCGTCATTGATGCCGAGACTGCCCTGCCCACCCGTCGACAACGACTCGCCGCCAGCCGCCTGGGCGGCCAGCGGGACGAACACCGCAAACGCGGCCACAACGGTCAGGCGGAAAGGCATCGGACGCAGCAAGGCAAACCCCGGATCAGGACTCAGATACGCTCAAAGATAGCAGCAATGCCCTGGCCACCGCCAATGCACATCGTCACGAGCGCATAGCGGCCCTGCACGCGTTGCAGTTCGTGCACGGCCTTGACGGTGATCAGTGCGCCGGTGGCACCGATCGGATGGCCCAGCGAGATGCCCGAGCCGTTCGGGTTGACCTTGGCCGGATCGAGGCCGAGCGCCTTGGTCACCGCGCACGCCTGGGCGGCGAAGGCTTCGTTGGCCTCGATCACATCGAGATCCTTGACCGTCAGGCCGGCGCGTTCGAGCGCGATCCTGGTGGCCGGCACCGGGCCGATACCCATGGTCTTCGGGTCCACACCGGCGTGGCCGTAGGACACCAGGCGCGCCAGCGGCTTCAGGCCGCGGCGCTCGGCTTCGGCGCGCTCCATCAGCACCACGGCGGCGGCCGCGTCGTTCAGGCCGGACGCATTGCCAGCCGTCACCGTGCCGTTTTCCTTGACGAAGACCGGCTTGAGCTTGGTCATGTCGTCGATGGTGGCGTCGTGGCGCACGTGCTCGTCGGTGTCGAACACGACATCGCCCTTGCGCGACTTCAGCGTGACGGGAACGATCTGGTCCTTGAAATGGCCGGCCTTGATKGCGGCGGACGCGCGGCKGTGCKACTCCAGCGCCGCCTCGTCCTGCTGGGCGCGCGAGATGTCGTACTCCTTGGCCACGTTCTCGGCCGTCACGCCCATGTGGATGGCGTGGAACGGGTCGTGCAGCGCGCCGAGCATCATGTCGACGAGCTTGGCATCGCCCATGCGCGCGCCCCAGCGCGCCATCGGCGCCAGGTACGGCGCGCGGCTCATGCTCTCCGCGCCACCGCCGATGGCCACGTCGGCATCGCCGAGCAGAATGGTCTGGGCAGCGCTGATGATGGCTTGCAGGCCCGAGCCGCAGAGACGGTTCACGGTCAGCGCGGGGGCGTTGATCGACACCCCGCCGTTCACGGCCGCCACGCGGCCCAGGTACATGTCCTTGGGTTCGGTCTGGATCACATTGCCGAATACCACGTGACCGACGTCATCGCCGGACACATTGGCGCGGGCCAGCGCCTCGCGCACGACCAGCGCGCCCAAATCGGTCGGGGCCAGGTCCTTCAGGCTGCCGCCGAAGGTGCCAACTGCGGTGCGCACACCGCTGACAACCACCACTTCACGCGTCATGTCTTGTCTCCATGAGTTCATGTTGCGGCGCACAGTATAGTCCCGGCCACCCCAAAACGAACGACCGTACTTTTACCTAATGTCCCGGACCCGGCAGTGATCTTTAGACCACTTCACCCCACAGGTCGTGACCATCGGCACCGGTGATCTTCACGTGGACGAAGTCGCCGGTCTTGTAGCGTTGCGAGGGCTTCGCGGCCGGGTCGATATAGACCAGACCGTCGATCTCGGGCGCATCGGCCGACGACCGACCCACGCCGCCATCCTGGTTCACTTCGTCCACCAGCACGCGCAGCGTTTGGCCAACCTTGCGCTGCAGGCGGCGTGCGGAAACTTCCTCGGCCACTTCCATGAAGCGCGCGCGGCGCTCCTCACGCACGGCGTCCGGCAGCGCGCCGGGCAGGTTGTTGGCGGTGGCGCCGTCCACGGGCGAGTAGGCGAAGCAGCCCACGCGGTCCAGTTCGGCTTCGGCGATGAAGTCCAGCAGCGTCTGGAACTCTTCCTCGGTCTCGCCCGGGAAACCGGCGATGAACGTGCTGCGGATGGTCAGCTCGGGGCAGATCTCGCGCCAGGCGCGGATGCGATCGAGCGTCTTTTCGGCATTGGCCGGGCGCTTCATGCGCTTGAGCACGTCCGGGTGGGCATGCTGGAGCGGCACGTCCAGGTACGGCAGCACGTTGCCCTGCGACATCAGCGGAATAATCTCATCCACGTGCGGATAGGGGTACACGTAGTGCAGGCGCACCCAGGCACCGTACTGGCTGGCCAGCTCGCCCAGCGCGCCGACCAGTTCGGTCATGCGGGTCTTGAGCGGACGGCCGTTCCAGAAACCGGTGCGGTACTTCACGTCCACGCCATAGGCGCTGGTGTCCTGCGAGATCACCAGCAGTTCCTTGACGCCCGACTTGAACAGGTTTTCCGCCTCCAGCATCACTTCCGCCACCGGACGCGATACCAGATCGCCCCGCATCGACGGGATGATGCAGAACGAGCAGCGGTGATTGCAGCCCTCGGAGATCTTCAGGTAGGCGTAGTGCTTGGGCGTCAGCTTGATGCCGGCCGGCGGCACGAGGTCCGTGAACGGATCGTGCGGCTTGGGCAGGTGCGTGTGGACGGCCTGCATGACCTCGCCCAGCGCATGCGGGCCGGTCACGGCCAGCACCTTCGGGTGGACCGACGAGACGATGTCATGCCCGGCCGCATCCTTCTTGGCCCCCAGGCAGCCGGTGACGATGACCTTGCCGTTCTCGGTCAGGGCCTCGCCGATGGCGTCCAGGCTCTCCTGCACGGCTTCGTCGATGAAGCCACAGGTGTTGACCACGACCAGATCGGCATCGTTATAGGTACCGCTGATCGCGTAGCCTTCGGCACGCAGCTGGGTCAGGATCTGCTCGGAATCCACGAGCGCTTTCGGACAGCCCAGGCTGACAAACCCCACGCGGGGCGAATTGGCTACGCCGGYCGCGTAAGCCGTTGATTTTTCGTCACTTTTCACTTGTACTTCCTGACTGCATCTTGTGGGGGCCGGCGCAAGGCCGAAGGTGGGGCCTCATTCCAGGCGCGCGCGGCGATGGGGGGGAATCCGGATGGCCGGCGGTGCCGGCTCAGGTGTCTCGCGGTGGCTTACTTCTTTTCCTGCTGGTTGAACGGGAACGTGCCGAACATGTTCTTGGCCTGGCTCTGCATCTGTTCCTGCATCTGCACGAACAGATTCTTGCTCTGCTCGATGTAGTTGCTCATCATCCCTTGCATCATCGGGCCCTGCATGTTCATGAACTGCGACCACATGTCCGGGCTGAACGCTTCGCCCGAGTAGAGGCCCTTCGAGTTCTCGGCCAGCTTGTTCTGGATGTCGATGAACGCCTGGATGTTCTTTTCCAGGTAGGTGCCCATCATGCCCTGCATGGCATGGCCGTAGAAGCGGATGATCTGCGACAGCATGGGGCTCGAGAACATCGGCACGCCGCCGGTTTCCTCTTCCAGAATGATCTGCAGCAGGATGCTGCGCGTCAGTTCATCGCCGGACTTGGCGTCCACGACCTTGAATTCCTCGGAATCCATGACCAGCTGCTTGACGTCCGC
Organism: Cupriavidus sp. 05T42; assembly: GCF_056396345.1. Taxonomy (NCBI): domain Bacteria; kingdom Pseudomonadati; phylum Pseudomonadota; class Betaproteobacteria; order Burkholderiales; family Burkholderiaceae; genus Cupriavidus; species Cupriavidus sp. 05T42. The sequence continues at coordinate 54,591 of NZ_JBFTLH010000009.1, read as the reverse complement.
GAGCGTAATGTAGGTGCTGGTCTGCGTGTCGTAGAGCCGGCGATTCGGGTATTTCTTGATCAGTCGCTCTGCGCCTTTTTTGGTCGTGGCCATCGGTGCTCTATCCTTTGTCGTCGCTGATGCAGGGGGTGCGCATCTGCTGCTGCGCGCTGCTGCACCGCATGCGATGCACTGCGCAATTGGGGGCGCCCGCGCCGCGCTCTAGTTTGGTGCCGGGGGCGCCGCTGACCTGATTCTATGCTCAAGAAAGCACTAAGAAAAGCCACCCCGATTAAGGAAAACCCGCAGCATCGTATGCAAAACGGGCCGTCCTGGCAGCCAGGCGGCCCGTTTTCCGAGGTGCGCCGTGGCACGCTTCCGGCCTGCTGCAGCGCGCTCGGTGCGCCGCAGCAGGCCGGCCGCGCGCCGCGCAGCCAGCGGTCGGTCAGCCCATGTGCAGGCCGCCGTTGAGCGAGAAGTCGGCGCCCGTGGAGAAGCCCGATTCGTCCGAAGCCAGCCACGCGCAGATCGACGCGATTTCCTCCGGCAGACCCAGGCGCTTGACCGGAATCGTCGCCACGATMTTGTCCAGCACATCCTGGCGGATGGACTTGACCATGTCCGTGGCGATATAGCCCGGCGACACCGTGTTGACCGTCACGCCCTTGGTGGCCACTTCCTGCGCCAGCGCCATGGTGAAGCCGTGCAGGCCGGCCTTGGCCGTCGAGTAGTTGGTCTGACCGAACTGGCMCTTCTGCCCGTTCACCGACGAGATATTGACGATGCGGCCCCAGCCGCGGTCCGCCATGCCGTCGATGACCTGCTTGGTCACGTTGAACAGCGACGTCAGGTTGGTGTCGATCACCGCGTCCCAGTCGGCACGCGTCATCTTGCGGAACACCACGTCGCGGGTGATGCCGGCATTGTTGACCAGCACGTCCACCTCGCCGACATCGGCCTTGACCTTGTCGAAGGCGGTCCTGGTCGAATCCCAGTCGGCCACGTTGCCCTCGGACGCCACGAACTCGAAGCCGAGCGCGCGCTGCTGTTCGAGCCACTTCTCGCGGCGCGGCGAATTCGGGCCGCAGCCCGCCACCACCTTGTAGCCGTCACGGGCCAGGCGCTGGCAAATGGCGGTTCCGATGCCGCCCATGCCGCCGGTCACATATGCAATGCGCTGAGTCATATCCACTCCTGTTGGCTCGCTGATCGATGCAAGGGCACCGATCTCTGTTATAGACGCCGACGGCCAAAACCATGTCTCCTGCCGCCGGCTACCCCTCAGTGCAACTCAAATACTCGTTTTCGGCCAGATCGGTCTGACTTAGTTCCGTTCCACGGCCAGTGCCACGCCCATGCCGCCGCCGATGCACAGCGAGGCCAGGCCCTTCTTGGCGTCGCGGCGCTTCATTTCGTGCAGCAGCGTCACCAGGATGCGGCAGCCGGACGCGCCGATCGGATGGCCGATGGCGATGGCGCCGCCGTTGACGTTGATCTTCGACTGGTCCCAGCCCATCTGCTGGTGCACGGCCAGCGCCTGCGCGGCGAAGGCTTCGTTKATTTCCATCAGGTCCAGGTCCTTGACTTCCCAGCCGGCGCGCGACAGGCAGCGCTTGCTGGCCGGCACCGGGCCCATGCCCATCACGGCCGGGTCCACGCCGGCGTTGGCGTAGGCCTTGATGGTGGCCAGCGGGGTCAGGCCCAGCTCCTTGGCCTTGGCGGCCGACATCACCACCACGGCGGCGGCGCCGTCGTTGAGGCCAGAGGCGTTGGCGGCGGTCACCGTGCCGGCCTTGTCGAAGGCGGGCTTCAGGCCGGACAGGCTGTCCAGCGTGGCGCCCTGGCGCACGAATTCGTCGGTCTTGAACGCCACCGGGTCACCCTTGCGCTGCGGAATCAGCACCGGCACGATTTCCTCGTCGAACCGGCCGGCCTTCTGGGCGGCCTCGGCCTTGTTCTGGGAGCCCACGGCGAACTCGTCCTGCGCCTCGCGCGTGATGCCGTACTCCTTGGCGACGTTCTCGGCCGTGATGCCCATGTGGTACTGGTTGTACACGTCCCACAGGCCGTCGACGATCATCGAGTCGACCAGCTTGGTATCGCCCATGCGGAAGCCGTCGCGCGAGCCGGGCAGCACGTGCGGCGCGGCGCTCATGTTTTCCATGCCGCCGGCCACGACGATCTCCGCCTCGCCGGCGATGATGGCGTTGGCGGCCAGCATCACGGCCTTCAGGCCGGAGCCGCACACCTTGTTGATGGTCATGGCCGGCACCATGTCCGGCAGGCCGGCCTTGCGCGAGGCCTGGCGCGCCGGGTTCTGGCCGGCGGCAGCCGTCAGCACCTGACCCATGATGACTTCGCTCACCTGGTCCGGCTTCACGCCGGCGCGCTCGAGCGCGGCCTTGATGACGAGGGCGCCCAGCTCCGGTGCCGGGATCTTGGCCAGCGAGCCGCCAAACTTGCCAACTGCGGTGCGGGCTGCGGAAACGATGACGATGTCGGTCATTTGAAGTCCTTTCGAGATAGCGTGAAKCCAATCGGTACGAAACCCCGGGCCGGTCCCACGGAACCGGCCCCGGCGGAAAACGTTCAGGCGCGCTGCTTGACGTAGCGGCCCGGTGCGGGTTCGATGGCCCGGTAATGGGCGTTGCCATAGTCGGCCGGCGCGGCGCGCTTGGCGCCGGCCTGCTTGCCGAGCCAGGCCATCCAGTCCGGCCACCAGCTGCCGGGCTTTTCCTCGGCGCCGGCCAGCCATTCCTGGGCCGAGCCGGGCAGCGCCTCGTTGATCCAGTGGCTGCGCTTCTTCTTGGCCGGCGGGTTGATCACGCCGGCGATATGGCCGGACGCGCCAAGCACGAAGCGCAGCTTGTTCTTCAGCAGGCCGGTGGAAGCGAAGGCAGACGTCCACGGCACGATGTGGTCCTCGCGCGAGCCATAGATATAGGTCGGCACGTCGATATCGCCCAGGTCCAGCGGCGCGTTGCAGACGCTCAGCTTGCCGGGCACCTTCAGTTCGTCCTGCAGATACATATGGCGCAGGTACCAGCAGTACCACGGGCCGGGCAGGTTGGTCGCGTCGCCGTTCCAGAACAGCAGGTCGAACGGTACCGGCGTGTTGCCCTTGAGGTAGTTGTCGACCACGTAGTTCCAGACCAGATCGTTCGGCCGCAGGAACGAGAACGTGTTGGCCAGCTCCACGCCGCGCAGCAGCGCGCACGGGGCCCCGGCAGCGCCGCCGATGGTGGCCTCGCGCAGTTGCACGTGCGGTTCGTCGACGAATACGTCCAGGATGCCGGTGTCGGTGAAGTCGAGCAGCGCGGTCAGCAGCGTCAGGCTGGCCACCGGGCGCTCGCCGCGCGCGGCCAGCACGGCCAATGCCGTGGCGACGATGGTGCCGCCCACGCAGAAGCCGAGCACGTTGATCTTGTCCTGCCCGCTGATGTCCCGTGCCACCTCGATCGCGCGGATGGCCGCGTGCTCGATGTAGTCGTCCCAGGTGCGCTCGGCCATCGACGCATCGGGGTTGCGCCACGACACCAGGAAGACCGTGTGGCCCTGCTCCACCACGTAGCGGACCAGCGAGCTTTCGGGCTGCAGGTCGAGGATGTAGAACTTGTTGATGCACGGCGGCACCAGCAGCAGCGGCCGGGCGTGGACCTTGTCGGTCAGCGGCTTGTACTGGAGCAGCTGGAAATATTCGTTCTCATAGACCACCGCGCCCTCGGTCACGGCCACGTTGCGGCCCACCTCGAAGGCGGTGTCGTCGGTCTGGGAGATCTTGCCCCGGGTCAGATCCCCGAGCATGTTGCGCATGCCGGTGCGCAGCGATTCGCCGCCCGATTCGATCAGGCGCTGCTGGGCGTCCGGATTGGTGGCGAGGAAGTTGGCGGGCGACATCGCGTCCACCCACTGCGACACCGCGAAGCGGATGCGCTGGCGGGTCTTGGCGTCGGCCTCCACGGCGTCGGCCAGCTCGGTCATCGTGCGGGCGGTCAGCAGGTAAAACGCGGCGGCGTAGCGGTACGGCGCGTTGTTGCGCCAGGCCGCGCTGGCGAAGCGGCGATCGGACAGCCGCTGACTGGCGGCCTCGGCATCGCCGTTGCTGTTGCCACCGGCTGCGCCGTTCGGCACGGCAGCCGCGCCCATTTCACGCCAGAGTTCGGAGAAGTCTTTMAGGTAGCGTTCCTGGATCTGAGCCAGCAACGTCGGCGGGATCTTCAGGCCGGCGCCTGCCGGGCCCTGGAATGCACCCTGGAACGCCTTGGCAAATGCATCGCCGCCGGGAAAGCCCGGGAACGCGCCGGGCACGCCGTTCGGCATGCCTGACGGAAAACCGGGCGGCAGCTTGCCGTTGATTTCAGGAGCCCACTGACGGGACCATTCCAGCCATGCAGCTGGATCGAATGGCCCCGGCGCAAACTGAAACGGTTGGGACTTGTCTTCCGCGCTGGAAGCTGCCGCACCTTTGCCGGTCGCCATGATGTATTCGTCTCTCTGCCGTCGTGATGGGTAGACGGGCTCGGGGTAACTGTCTCCCGACCCGCCCCGATTCCGGGTTGCGCCTCTGGATGATCTGGTCACCCAGACCGGGACGCCGCATTGGCGGCGCCAGGTCATACGCTATGCTTGCCGGCGAAACCCTGGAGAACTTCCTCGGTTCCGATACATTTGAAGGCATTGTTGCCTTGCAATGTAGACGCTGTCAATGCGGAATTCCGCATTGCGAACGCGCGTGCGGGAAACGCATCCCCGACCTACCGGACGGTAAGCCTGACGCGGGTTCGCGGGCAGTCCGAGGACCATTTCCGGCTGCCACGTGACGCCACCGTACTTTTAACAGATAGAGATGAACGCCTGATGTATATCGTCGCAATCGGCTGGATCTACGTGGCCCTGATGATGTCGATTACCGAGACGAACCTCGTGGCCGGGGTCGCCACGTTCCTGTGCTACGGCGTGGCGCCGGTATCGATCATCATCTACATCATGGGAACGCCCGGCCGGCGGCGCCGGCGCCAGGCGCGCGAGGCGGCCGAACAGGCGGCCGGGCAAGCCGGGCCGAAGCCCGTCGAGGAAGCGGAAGGGTCAGGCCGCTAGCCAGACCAGCGTGGCCATGCGACCCGTGGTGCGGTCGCGGCGGTAGGAGTAGAAACGCGCGGCGTCGGCCACGGTGCAGGCATCGCCGCCGTAGACCCGCGTGCAGCCGGCGCGCGCCAGCCGCGTACGCGCCAGCGCGTACAGATCGGCCCAGTACTTGCCCGGCGCGCCGGGGCGGAACGCCGCCTCGATGGCCGGCCGCTCCGCTTCGCGGGCCTGGGCCAGGAATGCTTCCCGAACCTCGGCGCCCACTTCGAATGCCGATGGGCCGATGGCCGGGCCCAGCCACGCCAGCCATTCCGAACCGGGGCCGGCCTGCGCGGCCATGCGCGCCAGGGTGGCCTCGATCACGCCGTCGCAGAGCCCGCGCCAGCCGGCATGGGCGGCACCGACCACCGTACCCGCCGCATCGCACAGCAACACCGGCAGGCAGTCCGCCGTCATGATCGCGCAGACGTGGCCGGGAGTGGTGGCGATGCTGGCGTCGGCACGCGGCACACCGCCCTCCCCGTCTTCCACTCCGTCTTCCACCCCGTCGGCGGTCGCCACGGCGCAGCCATGCACCTGTTCGAGCCAGCGCGGCATGGCAGGCAGATGCGCCGCCAGCCGGGCACGGTTCTCCGCCACGGCGGACGGGTCGTCCCCCACATGCGTACCGAGATTGAGCCCGCGCGGGCTGCCATCGGCCAGCCCGTAGGGGCCGACGCTCACGCCACCCTGCCGGGTCGTGGACAGCGCCCGCACGCGGGCCGGCGCCGGCCAGTCCGGCACGATCCAGCCGGGTTGCCGCTCAAGCGTCATCGTCATCCCTTACGTAGATGATCTCGACGTCATGGTCGTCATCGTCGTCGAAGTCGTCATCGTCGTCCTCGACCGGCCGCGCGGCGTAGCCTTCAAAGTCGAGCGCCTCGATCAGGTCCAGCATGTCCTCGGGCGGCTCAACCTCCCACGACACCTTGCGCCCGCTCTCCGGATGCACCAGTCCCAGCTTGCACGCATGCAGCGCCTGGCGCTCGAACGGCACCGGCAGCGTCACGCGGATGGCCGGGCGCTGGCCGCGCTTGGTGGCCTTGTGATAGACCGGGTCGCCCACGAGCGGATGGCCGATCGACTCKAAATGCACGCGAATCTGGTGCGTGCGGCCGGTTTCGAGCTGGCACATCACCATCGACACCTTGCCGCGGCCCAGCGGCACCGTGCCCAGCGTCTTGAAGTGCGTACGCGACGGCTTGCCGCTATTCGTATGGACGATGGCCATGCGCGTGCGCTCGCGCGGGTCACGGGCGATGGGGGCGTCGATGGTGCCCTCGTCCGGCGTCTCGCCCCAGACCAGCGCGAGGTAGGTGCGCTTGACGGTCCGGGCGGCCAGCTGGCGCACGAGGTCGGTCTGCGCGGTAAGCGTACGGGCGACGACCATCAGGCCCGAGGTTTCCTTGTCCAGCCGATGCACGATGCCGGCGCGCGGCAGCCGCCCCGCGGCCGGGTCGCGGTGCAGCAGGCCGTTTAGCACCGTGCCGCTCCAGTTGCCGGCGGCCGGATGCACGACCAGCCCGGCCTGCTTGTTGATGACGAGTAGCGTGGCGTCCTCGAAGACCACGTCCAGCGGCACGTCCTCGGCCGTGAAGGCGAGCGACTCGGGCGCGACCTGCGGCTGGATCTCGATCTGCTGGCCCATCTGGACCGATGCCTTGGCGCGGCTCGGCTCGCCATCCACCCGCACGGCGCCTTCCTCGATCCATTGCTGGATGCGGCTACGGGAGAATTCGCTGAAATGCCGCGCGAGCAGCTTGTCCAACCGCTCGCCATGTGCAGCACTATCCACTTCAAGGTACAAAGGCGGCTGGTCCGGCGCGGTGGCCGGCGTGGCCATCACCGCGCCGCCGTCTTCGCTGACATCGCCGAGATCGTCGTTGAAATCATCGGTGTCCAGCGGGGAATCGACATCCGCCGGGGAATCGTTCGCCGGACCGTTTTCGGCCTTAGGGCTTGGGCTATAATGCTTGACGCTATTTTTCATCCGGAACAGGTTGCCCAATGCAATTGCAGAGCATGAAACGCGCGAACTGGCGCGCGAGAGTTGGAGCGATTTTGCTCGCAGGCGGCTGCCTCATGCTGTCTGCATGCGGCCTGCTTGGCGACCAACCCGACGAAACGGCCGGCTGGTCGGCGAACAAATTATATTCGGAAGCCAAGGATGCGCTGGATGGCGGCGACTATACACGTGCCGTCAAGCTCTATGAAAAGCTGGAAGGCCGCTACCCGTTCGGCCGCTACGCCCAGCAGGCGCAGATCGACACCGCGTTCGCCAACTACAAGGATGGCGAGACCGCCGCCGCGCTGGCCGCCGTCGACCGCTTCATCCAGCTCCACCCGAGCCATCCCAACATCGATTACGCCTACTACCTCAAGGGCCTGATCAACTTCAACGACAACCTTGGCTGGCTGGGCCGCTTCTCCGGCCAGGACCTGAGCGAGCGCGATCCCAAGGCCGCGCGTGCCGCCTACGACGCTTTCCAGATCCTGATCACGCGCTACCCGGACAGCAAGTACGCGCCGGACGCGACGCTGCGGATGCAGTACATCGTCAACGCGCTGGCCCAGCATGAAGTGCATGCCGCCCGCTATTACTATCGCCGTGGCGCCTACCTGGCGGCCGTGAACCGGGCCCAGCAGGCACTGAAGGACTACGACGGCGCGCCGGCCAACGAGGAAGCGCTGTACATCATGGTCCGCTCGTACGATTCGCTYGGCATGAAGGATCTGCGCGACGACGCGGCCCGCGTGATGGAGCGCAACTATCCGAACAGCGACTTCGTCAAGTACGGCTCGCGCCGGAAAGACAAGTCCTGGTGGGAAGTGTTCTGAGCCTCGCCCGCAGGTAAAAAAAGCCCGACGAATCGTCGGTCTTTTTTTTGGCGCTTATTCGTCCGCTGGCTCGTCTGCCGGCTCGTCCGCCGGCGCCGGCTCGGCCTTGCGCAGACCCTCCAGGAAGCGGATGACGGTGTCTGCCTCCCGCGTGCGCGTGAACGGCGGCAGGCTCTGCCAGATCTGGCGGCCGTAGGGCTTCTCCACGAGCCGGGTATCGCAGATCGCCAGCACGCCCCGGTCGGACTCGGAACGGATCAGCCGCCCGGCGCCCTGCTTCAGCGTGATAACCGCGTGCGGCAACTGGTGCACGGCAAACGGGCTCAGGCCCTTCTTCTGCAGGACCTCCATCCGGGCGGCCAGCACCGGGTCGTCGGGCGGGGCGAACGGCAGCTTGTCGATGATGACCAGCGACAGCGCCTCGCCGCGTACATCCACCCCCTCCCAGAAGCTCTGGCTGCCGACCAGCACCGCGTTGCCGAGTTGCCGGAAGCGATCCAGCAGTTCGGTCCGGCTCGCCTGCCCCTGCACCAGCAGCGGCAGGTTGAGCCCGCGCTCGGCAAACAGCTCGTACAGCATGTCCGATGCCTTCTGCACCGCGCGCAGCGTGGTACAGAGCAGGAAGGTGCGGCCGCCCGCGGCCTCGATCAGCGGCAGGGCCTCATGGACCACCGCTTCGGTGAACTGGGGCGACTGCGGCGCCGGCATGTTGCGCRGCACGTAGAGCAGGCCCTGCTTCGCGTAGTCGAACGGGCTCGGCAGCGTCAGCGACCGCTCCTTGTCCAGCCCGAGCTGGGCCGCGTAGTGGGTGAAGTTGCCCTTCACGGACAGCGTGGCCGAGGTAAAGACCCAGGCGCGCGGTTGGCCCTCGCGCTGGCGCGTGAAGATCGGCGCGATGGACAGCGGCGTGCGATGCAGTTGCACGGTATGCGAGAACACCTCGACCCAGCGCACGGTTTCCGGGCCCAGGGACACCGGCGCGGGCGGCGGCGTGCTTTCGCTCCCGCCATCGCCCTCATCTTCCGCCGGCGCAGCCGGGGCCGGAGCGGGCGCCACTCGGTCGTCGCGCCAGGCGGCCAGCCGCTGGGCCAGTTCCACCGCCCGGCGGTGGCATTGTTCGAGCGACTCCGCGCGTTCGGCCTGGCTCTCTAGTGCTTCGACGAAATCGGACAGCGCACTGTCCAGCGCGTCGAGGGTCTCGAAGAACGGCTCGCGCGTGCGCGGATCGGATTCGATCTGGCCCAGCGCCAGCCGCAAATTGTCTCTGCCGAAGGCCAGCCGCAGGTCACGCGCCGCTCGCTCCAGCGGGCCGCCCAGCGCCACCCAGTCCACGGCATCGCGTGCATGGGAGAGCCCTTCCGCCACGGTATCGCGCGCCAGTTCCAGCAACTGGCTGGTGGAGAGCGTCTCGCCGAAGAACAGCGTCGCGGTTTCCGGCAACTGGTGGGCTTCGTCGAAGATCACCGTGTTGGCGGCGGGTAGCAATTCGGCCATGCCGGTGTCGCGCAGCACCACATCGGCAAAGAACAGGTGATGGTTCACCACCACCACGTCGGCCTGCTGCGCCTCCTTGCGGGCGCGCATCACGAAGCATTCCTTGTACTGCGGGCACTCGCTGCCCAGGCAATTGTCGCGCGTGGAGGTCACAAGTTGCCAGACCGGCGCGTTTTCGGGCACGGCAGCCAGTTCGGCCTTGTCGCCCGAGGTCGTGGTCTTGGCGAAGCGGGCGATATCCCGCAGCCACGCCGCGTCCTGCTTCGACGCCAGCCGGCCGTTTGCCTGCGCGCGCTCGAGGTGGTAGTGGCACAGGTAGTTGGCGCGCCCCTTGAGCAGCGAGACCGAGATCGGCACGTTCAACGCCTTGCGCACCGTGGGAATGTCGCGCAGGTACAGCTGGTCCTGGAGGTTCTTGGTGCCCGTGGACAGGATCACCTTGCCGCCCCACAGCATGGCCGGGACGAGGTAGGCGAAAGTCTTGCCTGTGCCCGTGCCCGCCTCGACGATCACCGAGTCGTTCTGGGCGATGGCACCCGCCACGGCCTCGGCCATCTTCTGCTGCGACGCGCGCGGCCGGTAGCCGGGAATGCCGGTGGCCAGCGTGCCGGTATCGGCGAAGATCGTCGCCAGTTGCGCCGCCTGCGTAGCCGCCTGGTTGGCCGATGCGGCGGCCACCGCCTCGTTCAGCGAGGTGTGGTCGTCCTGCGGCAGCGCTTCAGGGGATGGCGTTTCGGCGGATTCGGGAAGCGCGTCGTCGGTCGGTTCAGACAAAATGAGTTTTCTGCAAAGGCGTGGCGCGCGGGGGGCGCCTGCGGGAATTCAGGCCGGTACGTCCGGCTCGAGCTGAAGCTGCAACAGCGTGATGGCGTCCTTGAGCTTGAGCCGGCGCTTCTTGAGCCGGCGCAGCTGCAGTTCGTCGTGGGCGGCGTCCTCGGACAGGTGATCGATCAGGAAATCGAGATCGCGATGCTCGATTTGCAGTTCGATGATCTGCCGCGCCAGTGTGTTGAGATTCTCATCCATGTAGCGGCTCCCCGTGGATCGTCCGGCCTGCGCCGACAGCCTGGGCTGTCACGCCGGTCAGAACCCGAACGGGCTCGGGGTGGAACCCTGGCCCTGCTTTTTCTTTTCCTCGGCATTGGCGCGGCGCTCGTCCAGGTCCTTCTGGCGCTGGGCGGCGTCCGCCTGCTTCTGCTGGTAGGCCCGCGTGTTTTCCTGTCGCTGGCGGGCCTGGTCGGCGCCCTTCTGCTTCGCCTCGTTCATCTTGGCGTCGAAGTCGGACTGCTTCTGGTTGTACTTTTCGGCGTTGGCGGCGCGCTGGGGCGCGTCGGCGCCCTGCTGGGCGTCGCGCAGCGCCTGTTCCTGCTGCTTGCGGTCGTAGGAGGCACGGCTGGCGGCCTCGTTGGCGGCGCGGCCCGGCTGGCCGGCCTCGTACTCGGCCTGGCGCAGCGCCTGTTCGCGGTCGCGCTCGGCGGCCTTCCAGGCACGTTCGGCGTCGCCCACTTCCAGCTCCTTGGCGCGCAGCACGTGGAGTTCATCGCGCTGCACGTCCTTGGCCTTGTCGATGCAGCTGTTCACGAGGAACTTGCCGTAGCAGGCGCGCTCGGCCTCCGCAAAGCGGTAATTGGTCCACGCGCGGGAGTCGCCAATCGCCTTGCGCTCGGCCTCGAAGTCGCGCGGGGGCGGATTCTTGGTCTGCGCCAGAGCCGGTGCGGCCAGCAACAGGGCGGCGCACATTGCGGCAAGGACGGGGGTGGAGACGAGATGGGCCACGGCGGCCGAACGGGGCTTGACGATCATGGCCGAATTCTAGCATCCGGGGGCCTTGTCAGCCCCACCGGCAAACGTTGCAACATGTGTCCGATCCGGGGCCGGGGTGGGCCCAGGGTGGGGTCCGGGGGAGGCTGGCACGGGGCTGGCGCGGGGTTGGGTGGCCCGCCCGGGCGCGGTGTCGCGGAACAGGCACGTGAAAAGCCGTCTTCCCGTCACCGGCAGCGCCGTGCGCTTGTGGCAAAATGCCCCGCTTTCGACCGACTAGTTTCCCGATGTCCAACTTGCCTGCTTCCGTCTCGCAAAAGATTGTGTCGCTCATCGCGGCAGAACTGTCCGTGCAACCGCGCCAGGTGGCGGCAGCCGTCGCGCTGCTGGACGAAGGCGCCACCGTGCCGTTCATCGCCCGCTACCGCAAGGAAGTGACTGACAACCTGGACGATACGCAGCTGCGTAACCTCGAGGAGCGCCTGCTGTACCTGCGCGACATGGAGGACCGCCGCGCGACGATCCTGGCGTCGATCGAGGAACAGGGCAAGATGACCGACGCGTTGCGCGCCGCCATCGAGGCCGCCGACACCAAGCAGACGCTGGAAGACCTGTACCTGCCGTACAAGCCCAAGCGCCGCACGCGCGCCCAGATCGCCCGCGAATGCGGCCTGGAGCCGCTGGCCCAGGCGCTGCTGGCCGACCCCACGCTGGACCCGCAGGCCGAAGCCGCCAAGTTCGTCAACGGCAACCCCACCGCCGACGGCGGCGTGCCCGACGTCAAGGCCGCGCTGGACGGCGCGCGCGACATCCTCTCCGAACAGTTCGGCGAAACCGCTGAATTGCTAGGCAAGCTGCGCGAGCACCTGTGGAACCACGGCGTGGTCGCCTCCACGGTGATGGAAGGCAAGGAAGGCGCCGAGGAGGAGAAATTCCGCGATTACTACGCCTATAGCGAGACCATCCGCACCGTGCCGTCGCACCGGGCGCTGGCGCTGTTCCGCGGCCGCAACGCGGGCGTGCTGATGGTGAAGCTGGGCCTGGGCGAGGAACAGGACGCGATGGTGCCGCACCCGTGCGAAGGCATGATCGCGCGCCATGTGGGCATCGAGAACCGGAACCGTCCGGCCGACAAGTGGCTGGGCGACGTGTGCCGCTGGTGCTGGCGCGTGAAGGTGCAGCCGCATATCGAGACCGAACTGCTGACGCAACTGCGCGAAACCGCCGAGAACGAGGCCATCAAGATCTTCGGCCGCAATCTGCATGAGCTGCTGCTGGCCGCGCCGGCCGGCCCGAAGTCGGTGATGGGCATCGACCCGGGCATCCGCACCGGCTGCAAGATCGCCGTGGTCGACCATACCGGCAAGCTGCTGGACACCGCCACGATCTACCCGCACGAGCCCCGCCGCGACTGGGAAGGCTCGCTGGCCACGCTGGCCCGCCTAGCGAAACAGCACAACGTGGCGCTGGCCTCCATCGGCAACGGCACGGCCAGCCGCGAGACCGACAAGCTGGTGCAGGACCTGATGAAGCGCGCCCCGGAACTGAAGCTGACCAAGATCGTGGTCAGCGAGGCCGGCGCCTCGGTCTACTCGGCTTCCGAGCTGGCCGCCAAGGAATTCCCGGAGCTTGACGTGTCGCTGCGCGGCGCGGTGTCGATCGCCCGCCGCCTGCAGGACCCGCTGGCCGAACTCGTGAAGATCGATCCGAAGTCGATTGGCGTGGGCCAGTACCAGCACGATGTGAACCAGCGCGAGCTGGCACGCGCGCTGGACGCCGTGGTGGAAGACTGCGTGAACGCCGTGGGCGTGGACGTGAACACCGCCTCGGCCCCGCTGCTGGCCCGCGTGTCGGGCCTGAACACGGTGCTGGCGCGCAATATCGTCGAATTCCGCGATGCCAACGGCGCGTTCCCGAACCGCGATGCGCTCAAGAAGGTGCCGCGCCTGGGCGACAAGACGTTCGAGCAGGCCGCCGGCTTCCTGCGCATCAACACGGGCGACAACCCGCTGGACCGCTCGTCGGTCCACCCGGAGGCGTATCCGGTGGTGCAGCGCATTCTGGATCACATCAAGAAGGGCCTGCCCGACGTGATGGGCAACCGCGACGCGCTGCGCGGCGTGACCGCCCAGCAGTTCACCGACGAGACCTTCGGCCTGCCGACGGTGCGCGACATCCTGACCGAACTCGAGAAGCCGGGCCGCGACCCGCGTCCCGAGTTCAAGACCGCGACGTTCCAGGACGGCGTGGAGGACATCAAGCACCTCCAGCCGGGCATGGTGCTCGAAGGCGTGGTGACCAACGTGGCCGCCTTCGGCGCCTTCGTGGACATCGGCGTGCACCAGGATGGGCTGGTCCACATCTCGGCGCTTTCCACCAAATTCGTGAAAGACGCGCACGAGGTGGTCAAGGCCGGCCAGATCGTCAAGGTCAAGGTGATGGAGGTGGACGTCAAGCGCAACCGCATCGGCCTGACCATGCGTATGGACGACGAGCCGGGCCAGGCCGCGCCCCGCGCCGGTGGCGAACGGAGCGATCACCGCGGCGGCCAGCGCCACGGTGGCCATGGCGGTGGCGGTGGTGGCGGCAAGGGGTTCGGCGGCGGCAAGCGCGAACCCGAAGTGGCCGGCGCCATGGCGGCAGCCTTCGCCAAGCTCAAGCGCTGATCCACCCGGGCGGCCACCCCACACACCGGGCCGGCCGCCCCACCCCCCCCCCCTCACAGCGGATTGATGATCCCGCTGGGCTGCTGGACCCGCGTGGGTCCGATGATGCTGTTGAACAGCAGGTCGCCATCCGGCAGGAACTGCATCACCGCGTAGAAGCCGTTGCCCCAGATCCCGGTTCCGAGGATGGTCTGGTGCACGGTGGCGCCGGTATTCCAGTCCAGCCCCGTCACCACCCATCCCCAGCCGTTCTGGTAGTAGCCGTTCGTGAACACGAGGTTCGAGCCCGCGCTGATGGCGGGCACCATCGAGTTCGACGAAATGTCGCTGCGCGCCCAGCTCGAGGCCCACGCATGGGTCAGCGGGTTCCACGCGAAGCGCTCGACGCCAATCGGCGACGGCAGCAGCGGCCCCCGGATCAGTCCATCCACGATCGCACTCGTCCCGCTTCCGGTACTGCCGTCCGCCGCAGACACGTTGTTGACGACGAAGGCGCCGTAACCGTTCACCGCGACCGACTGGTCGGTCTGGATGGCGTACCCGGCCGGCAAGCCGCAATTCACCTGGATCTGCCCCGCCAGGCGGTTGGTGAAGCCGGCGGGAATCTGGTCGCGCCAGAACGCCAGCAGGCTCATGCGTGTGAGGCCGTCGGTGATGACCACGAGTTTGTCGGGATCGGTGCCGAAGCCCATCAGGGTCGGCGTGCTGCCCGAGCCTGAGCCGAAGATGGTCGGGAAGGTGTCGCCGCTGGGATAGGCGCTGCTCCACGCGCCGTCCGCCGCGTTCTGGGACAGCGCGCTGCCGGTCCAGACGAGTTTTCTCAAGATCTTGTCGGAAACGACATAAATCCCATTGTTCTCGTCGACGGCGGCGGAATTGCTGACGCTCTCGTCCGCGCCGAGCGTGACCGTATGCACCGGCCCCGTGAACGACCGGTCGACAATCGACACGGACCGCGTGCCCAGCACCACCAGCTTGCCGTCATAGGTCATCACCACGCCGGCCAGGTTCTCGCCGGGCTGGAGGAAGGTGGTGGCGTTCAGCGACCGCACCACGCTGATCCCCAGCAGGGGCACGGCCGGCACGTTCAGCGCGAGGGCCAGGATCTGGTTGCCGCTATTGATATAGAGGACGTTGTTGTTGTCCACCACGCCGTAGGCGCTGGGGATGCCGCCGGTGGGCAGCAACTGCGCCACGATGGCCTGGGCCTGGGCCATGGTGCCGATCGGATTGGTCAGCAGGCCGAGCAAGGTGGTCTGCAACGTGGCCGTCGCGCCCGGCAGGAGCGCCCGCGCCACGGGCGTGAAGGCGTCGTTGGCCACCGAGATATAGGTCACGCCCGTCGGCGACACGCCCCACATGTAGTTGGGCGATGTCGACGCGAAGGTCATGATGTTGACCGGCCCGTTCGTCGCCTGGGAAAGCTGCAACGGCGGCGGTGGCGCCACGGTGCGCGAGCCGCCGGTCACCGCATAGGGGAAGGTGTCGCTCTGGGACGAATCGAAATGGGTGATGGCGTAGGTGGGGGCGGCCAGGAAGGGGTTGGGCACTGGCGTGCCCGCGCTGGCGAACTGGCCGACGCCCGTCATCAGGCCGATGGCGACCGCCATCCGGCGCCAGCTGCGTACCGTGCAGAATCTGAACATGAGAGGCTCCCGGGGGCAAAAAGAAACCCGGCCAGCGGGCCCTACTCCGCTGGCCGGGTTCTCATGTATAGGCGAAGCGCCGCCCCGGAGCGGTCAGATTTCGACCTTGGTCCCCAACTCCACCACCCGGTTCGCCGGGATCGAGAAGAAGTCAGACGGCTTGGCGCCGTTCTGATGCATCCACGCGAAGAGACTTTCCCGCCACATCGACATACCCGGCAGTTTGGACGGAATGACCGACTCGCGGGCGATGAAGAACGACGTCTCCATCAGCTCGAAGGACATGCCCAGCTTGCGCTGCGCGAGGTCCAGCACGCGCTGCACGTCCGGGGTCTCCTTGAAGCCGTATTCGGACTTGAGGATGAACACGCCGCCGCCGAGATCCTTGCAGGTCAGGCGATGGTCGTCATCCACGAACGGGATGTCCCGCGTGACAAAGCTCAGGAACACCACGCGCTCGTGCAGCACCCGGTTGTGCTTGAGGTTGTGCAGCAGGGACACCGGCACCGACTCGGTATTGCCGGTCAGGAACACGGCCGTGCCCTCCACGCGGTGCGGCGGGTGCGCCAGCAGGCCGGCGATGAACGGCTCCAGCGGAATGCCGTCCTCCAGGCTGCGCGCGCGCAGCAGCTTGCGGCCGCTGTACCACGTCATCAGCAGGAAGAACGCCACGCTGCCCATCAGCAGCGGGAACCAGCCGCCCTCGGCCACCTTGAGCAGGTTGGCGGCGAAGAAGGTCAGGTCCACCAGCAGGAAGCCACCGGCCAGCAGGGCCACCAGCACCGGGTTCCACTTCCAGACGCTGCGCATCATGAAGGCGGCCAGGAACGAGGTGATCAGCATCGTCGTGGTCACGGCAATGCCGTAGGCCGCGGCCAGGTTTTCCGATTTCTTGAACGAGATCACCACGGCAATCACCAGCACCAGCAGGATCCAGTTGATCACCGGCAGGTAGATCTGGCCGATCTCGGCCGCCGAGGTGTAGCGGATGCGCATGCGCGGCACGAAGCCGAGCTGGATCGCCTGGCTGGTCAGCGAGAACGCGCCGGAGATCACCGCCTGCGAGGCAATCACGGTGGCGCAGGTCGAGAGCAGCACCATCGGAATCAGCAGCGGCTCCGGCACCATCAGGTAGAACGGGTTGACGGCGGCGGCCGGGTTCTGGAGCAGCATCGCGCCCTGGCCGAAGTAGTTCAGCATCAGGCACGGCATGACCAGGATGAACCAGCCGATGCGGATCGGCCGCGCGCCGAAGTGGCCCATATCCACGTAGAGCGCCTCCGCCCCGGTCAGCACCAGGAACACCGCGCCCAGCACGATGAACGCCTGCAGCGAGTGGTCGATCAGGAAATTGACGCCATAGAGCGGGTTCACCGCCGCCAGGATGCCGGGCGCCTGGATCAGGTTGTAGATACCCAGCGCGCCGAGCGTGATGAACCAGATCGTCATGATCGGGCCGAAGAACTTGCCCACGGTGGCGGTGCCGTGCCGCTGGATCAGGAACAGGATGGTCAGGATCACCAGCGTGATCGGGATCACGAAGTGCGATAGCTGCGGCGCGGCAATCTCCAGGCCCTCCACCGCCGAGAGCACCGAGATGGCCGGCGTGATGACCGCATCCCCGTAGAACATGCACGCGCCGAAGATGCCCATCATCATCAGCATGCGGGCCTTGCGCGAGCGCGGCGTGGCGGTGCGTAGCACCAGCGCCATCAGCGCCAGCACGCCGCCTTCGCCATCGTTGTCCGCACGCATCACGAAGACCACGTACTTCAGCGACACCACGATGATCATCGCCCAGAACAGCAGCGAGATGATGCCTAGCGCGGCGTCCGGCGTGAACGGAATGCCGTGCTCCTTGCTGAAGCACTCCTTGAGGGCGTAGAGCGGGCTGGTGCCGATGTCGCCGAAGACGACGCCGATAGCGGCGATGACGAGGGCCCGGGTACTCGGACTCTCGACGAAATAGTGACTGGTTGCGGATTGAGTCATTGTTTTGGGTCTGGTGGACCGGCTTGCGCCTCCCCGGCCATGGATGGCACCCCAGACAATGTGACGTTCTGGGCACGGGTTCTCTCACGCAAGCGGCTCCGGCCGCTCGGGGGCTTAGTGGCCTCTATTGCATTGCACAAACGGGCGCATTCTAGATGAAGTGAACTAATACGACCACTGTGGAAGATGCCCATCGCGGGCTCGGTGACCGATCAAGGATGGGAAAGAAGCGGCGGCGGGTCAAGGCGGATTCGGGCGGATTGGCCCCCGAAGGGTGCGCCGCACCGCGCACCACCGTTGCGGCACGACCACAAAAGAGATCGATGCGTTACTTGATGCAGGACGGTTCAAACGCCRAGGTAGCGGTCGAGCGCAGCCGGCGCGGCGGCCAGATCGGCGGCGGGGCCGGCCAGTACCACCTGCCCCTTCTCCAGCACCACCACGCGGTCCGCATGGGCCAGCACGGCGCGGTAGTTGCGGTCCACCACCACCGAGGCGATGCCGGTGGCCCGCACCGTCTCGATCACGTGCCAGATCTCCCGCACGATTTTCGGCGCCAGACCCTCGGTGGCTTCGTCGAGCACCAGACAGTCCGGGTTGGTCATCAGCGCCCTGCCGATGGACAGCATCTGCTGCTCCCCGCCCGACAACTGCTGCCCGCCATGGGACAGCCGCTCCTTGAGCCGGGGGAACAGGTCCAGCACGCGCGCCTCGTCCCAGTCCTTGCGGCCATGGCAACCCGCCCGCGCCGCCATCAACAAATTTTCCCGGACCGACAGATTCGGAAAAATGCCACGCCCTTCGGGGACGTAGGCGATGCCGAGCCGCGCCACCTCGTGCGGCTGGGCGCGGGACACATCCCGGCCCGCCACGCGGATATCGCCCTCCCGCTGGCGCACATGGCCCAGCAGGGTCCGCAGCAGCGTGCTCTTGCCCATGCCGTTGCGGCCCAGCAGGCCCACGGTCTCGCCTGCGCCGACGTGGAAGTCCACCCCGCGCAGCACATGGCTGGAGCCGTACCAGGCGTTCACGCCGATGGCGTCGATGATGTCCGGCGATGCCGCGCTCATGCGTGGGCCCCTTCTTCTTCCCCGAGGTAGGCCAGCTGCACCGCCTCGTTGGCCCGGATCGCGGCCGGATCGCCGGTGGCGATGACCGCGCCGTTGACCATCACCGTGATGCGGTCGGCTACGGCGAAGACCGCCTCCATATCGTGCTCGACCAGCAGGATCGCGTGGCCGTCGCGCAGGCCGCGCAGCAGGTCCAGCATCCGCGCGGATTCCTCGGCGCCCATGCCGGCCAGCGGCTCGTCCAGCAGCAGCGCCACGGGCTGCGTGGCCAGGCACATCGCCACTTCGAGCTGGCGCTTCTGGCCGTGGGCGAGTTCGCTGGCGAGACGCCCGGCGTGCGCGGCCAGGCCGGCGCGCTCCATGGCTTCGTCGGCCAGCGCGCGGCTGGTGCGGCAGGCCTGCGCCGGCTCCCACAGCCGCCAGGCCCGCTGCGCGCGTGATTGCGCCGCCAGCCGGCAGTTCTCGCGCACGGTCAGCGGCAGGAAGATGTTGTTGCGCTGGTAGCTGCGGCCGATGCCCTGCCGCGCCAGCCGGGGCTGGCTCCAGCCGGTCACGTCCTCGCCCTGCAGCCGCAGGCGGCCGGTGGACGGCGGCAGTTCGCCGGACAGCATATTGATCAGGGTGGATTTGCCGGCGCCGTTGGTGCCGATGACCGCGTGGATCTCGTGCAGGCGCAGCGTCAGGTTCACGCTGTCCACGGCGGTCAGCCCGCCGAAGCGGCGCGTCAGCCCTTCGGCCTGCAACACGGGGATGGCTTCCGTCATACGGCCTCCCGGCTGCGCGCGTGGCTGTCAGCAGCGGCCTCGCCTGCCGCCCCACCATTGCCGCGCCGGCGCGGCGAACGCTGGCGCAGCACGGCCGGCACGCTGACCAGCCCGCGCGGCAGCAACGCCACGGCCACGATGATGAAGCCGCCCATCAGCAGTTGCCAGTGCTTGGTCAGCGTGCTGAACCATTCGGCCAGCAGCACGAACGAGAACGCGCCCAGCACCGCGCCGGCCAGGCTGCCCACGCCGCCCAGGATCACCATCAGCATGGCATTGCCCGACTGGTGCCACGAGGCGATTTCCGGGTTCACGAAGCCGAACTGGATGGCGTAGAGATAGCCCGCCAGCCCCGCGAACACGCCACCGGCCACGAACGCGCCGAGCTGGTAGCGATAGGTGGCATAGCCGGCCGCCCGCATGCGCTGCTCGTTATGACGGATGCCGACCAGCGCGTGGCCGAAGCGCGAGCGCAGCAGCACCGCCAGCGCCACCACCGTCAGCACCAGCGCCACCAGCACCAGCCAGTAGAAGTTCACCGGGTCGTTGACGGTCAGCGGCCGGTCCCGCAGCAGGCTGAATTCGGGCCGGAAGTAGATATAGGTGCCATCGCTGCCGCCGGCGATCTTCGTATCGTGGAACACGAAATAGACCATCTGGGCGAAGGCCAGCGTAACCATGATGAAGTACACGCCGCGCGTACGCAGCACCAGCGCCCCCACCACCAGCGCCAGCGCCCCCGCAGCGCCCAGCGCGCCCAGCAGCAGCAGCCAGCCGTTGCCGGCCCCGCCCTCGGGCGCGAGCATGGCCGTGGCATAGGCCGCCACGGCGAAGTAGGCGGCATGGCCCAGGCTCACCAGCCCGGTGTAGCCAATCAGCAGCTGGAGCGAGAGCGCGAAGATCGCCATGATCATCACCTTGCTCAGCAGCTCGATATAGAACTTGTGGCTGTCGGCGGTCAGCAGCAGCGGCGCCACGGCCAGCACGGCCAGCGCCACGAGCCAGCCCAGCGCCGCCAGCCAGGGCGGCCGGCGCACGTCTTGCAGCGGGGGAGCGGAGAGAGTCGGTTTCATCGATGGAGCACGCAGGTCAGCCGGCCCGGAACAGCCCCTGGGGCTTCCACAGCAGGATCAAGGCCATCAAGACGTAGATCAGCACGCCGGCGGCGTCCTGCCAGAACACCTTGCCGAAGGTATCGACGAAGCCGAGCAGCAGCGAGGCCACCAGCGCCCCCTTGACCGACCCGATCCCGCCAATCACCACCACCACGAAGCAGACAATCAGCACCTGCCCGCCCATGCCCGGGTAGACCGACGACACCGGCGCGGCAATCATCCCCGCCAGCACCGCCAGCGCCACGCCCAGCGCAAACACCAGCCGGTACAGCACGTTCACGTTGATGCCGAGCGACTGCACCATCTCKCGGTTGGTGGCCCCGGCGCGGATCATCATGCCCAGCCGGGTGCGGCGGATGACCCAGTACATCGCCCCCGCCACCAGCAGGCAGACGGCCGAGATGAACAGCCGGTAGACCGGATAGGTCATGTCGTTGCCGATCGGCAGCGCGCCGTCGAGCAGGCCGGGAATCGTCACGCCGTGGACGTCATCGCCTACCAGGATGCTGCGCAGCTCCTCGAACACGAGGATCAGGCCGTAGGTCATCAGCACCTGCTGCAGGTGGTCGCGCTGGTAGAGGTAGCTGAAGAACGCCCATTCGAGCACGTAGCCGAACGCCACGGCCAGCACGATGCCGAGCGGCAGCGCGATAAACAGGTTGCCGGTGAGACTGGCCAGCGTGAACGCCAGGTAGGCGCCCAGCATGTAGAAGCTGCCATGGGCGAGGTTGATCACGCCCATGATGCCGAAGATCAGCGTCAGCCCGCTGGCGACCAGGAACAGCAGCAGCCCGTACTGCACGCTGTTCAGGCACTGGATGAGGAAGGAAACGATGTCCATGCTGGGGCCAGTCTCGATTCACGCCGGCGGTGCGCCGGCGCCTTACAGGCGGCAGCCGCGCGCCGGGTCGGCCAGGGCCTTCACCGCCACGCCGCTGACCTTGTTCTCGCGGCCGTCCACCTTGCGCAGGTAGAAGTCCTGCACCGGGTTGTGGGCCTTGGAGAGCGTGAACACGCCGCGCGGGCTGTCGACCTTGGCGGCTTCCATGGCCTTGATGACGTCCGGCTTGCGCGACATATCGCCCTTCACGGCATTGGCGCCGGCGGCCAGCAGCTGCGCGGCGTCGTAGCCCTGCACCGCGTACACATCCGGCTGGAGCTTGTAGGTCTTGGCGTAGTCGGTGCGGAAGGTCTTGTCGCGGGCGTTGGTCAGGCCATCGGCATAGTGCAGCGTGGTTTCCAGCCCCTGCGCCGCCGTGCCCTGGGCCTCCAGCGTGCCATCGGTCAGGAAGCCGGAGCCGTACAGCGGAATCTTGTCCTTGAGCCCAGCCGCCTGCCAGTCCTTGACGAACTTGACCGCGCCGCCGCCGGCGAAGAACACGAACACGGCGTCCGGCTTGAGCGAGGCCACCTCGGTGATCAGCGCCTGGAACTCCACGTTCGGGAACGGCAGGCTCAACTCCTTCACGACCTTGCCGCCCTTGGCCTCGAAGGCTTCCTTGAAGCCCTTCACGGACTGCTCGCCCGCCGCGTACTTCCACGTCAGCGTCACCACCTTCTTCATGCCGCGCTCGGCCAGCACCTGCCCCATGGCATAGCCGGGCTGCCAGTTCGAGAACGAGGAACGGAAAATATTGGCCCCGCACAGCGGCCCGGTGGCCTCGTCGGCGCCGGCGTTCGGAATGATCAGCAGCGTGTTGTTTTCCTTGGCCACCTTGACGATGCCCATCTGCACGCCCGAATGCACCGTGCCCACCACCACGTCGACCTGATCCCGCTTGATCAGCTTGGTGGCGTTCTCGGGGGCCTTGGCCGGGTCCGATTCGTCATCCACCTTGAAATATTCGATGTCGCGCCCGCCCAGCTTGCCGCCCTGCTGCTGCACGTACATGCGGAACCCGTTCTCGATGGCCGAGCCCAGCGCCGCATAGGTGCCGGTGTACGGGAGCATGAAGCCCACCTTGATCTTGCCGCCCGGGGCCGGCTGTGCCGGCTGGGCTGACTGCGCCAGCGCGCTGCCCCCGGCGACCAGCAGCGTGGCGGAAATCGAGGTGACGAGCGATGTAAACAGCGGCCTGCGCAATGCGGTGCGTTGCATGGGTGCTTCCTCCCCGGGGTCGAATTATTTTAAGGTTGAAGTATGTGCCGTTATAAACGCCGCCGAGGCCGCCGTCAACGCCCCCGCCTGGTCGCGATGGGGCGAGTGTCCACAGCGCGCGAGTTTAAGCAGCACGGTCTGCGGGGCATATCGATKGATACCCTCKATCTGCGCCATGGTCCCGTACTCGTCGTCCTCGCCCTGCACGGCCAGCACCGGGCAGCGGATATGGTCGAGCATCGGGCGCAGGTCCCAGTGGCGGAAATCGGCGTTGAGCCAGATATCGTTCCAGCCCCAGAAGGCGGAATCCACGTGGGCGTGGTGGCGCGCCAGCCGGGCGCGCAGGTCGGTGTGGAGGTAGGTCTCGCGCGTGGCGGCGATGCTGTGTACCGAAATGTCTTCCACCATGATGTGGGGGGCGAGCACGGTCAGGCCATCCACATCGTCCGGGAAGCTGGCCGCGTGGATCAGGGCGATGGAGCCGCCGTCGCTGTGGCCCAGCAGCCAGGGCTTGCCGTGGCGGCGTCCGGGGCCGATCTCCAGGGCATCGAACAGGGCCGGCAGCGCCTCGCGCGCCTGGCGGTGCATGAAATCCACGCCCCACTGCTCCTCCGGCGGGCGCGGTGTGGAACGGCCGTAGCCGTAGCGCGAGAAAACCAGCCCGCGAAAATCGCCCGCCTCGCACAGCTTGCGCGGAAAATCGCGCCACATGCTGACTGAGCCGAGGCCCTCATGCAGGAAGACCACGAGGGGCCGATGCTTCCGGCRCGCGGCTATCCACTGGTATTCGATGTCGAGTGTGCGGCCGTCGAACGGCACCTTGACCAGCGCGGTGTCCACGGTAGTCTCCATGGCGGCCCCTCAGGCGTGCCGCGCGGCGTCTTCGCGCTGGCGCAGCCGGAATCGCTGGATCTTGCCCGTGGCGGTCTTGGGCAACTCGTCCACGCACTCGATCTGGCGCGGATATTTGTAGGGCGCCAGCCGCGACTTGACGAAGGCCTGCAGCTCGGCCGCCATGCCGTCGTGCCACTGGTGGCCGGGGCGCATCACCACGAACGCCTTCGGCTTGACCAGCTCGGCGGCATCGGCCACGCCGATCACGGCGGCTTCCAGCACGGCCGGATGCTGGGCCAGCGCCGCCTCCACCTCGAACGGCGAGACGTAGATGCCGCCGACCTTGAGCATGTCGTCGCTGCGGCCGGCGTAGGTGTAGTAGCCCGCTTCATCGCGCAGGTACTTGTCGCCGCTGCGGGTCCAGGCGCCGACGAAGGTGTCGCGGCTCTTTTCGCGATTGCACCAGTACATCAGCGCCGCCGAGGGCCCTTTTATATAGAGGTCGCCGATTTCGCCCGCCGCGCAGGGCTCGCCGCGCTCGTCGAGCAGCTTCAGTTCGTAGCCGGGCACCGGCAGGCCGGTGGTGCCGTAGCGGACCCTGCCGGGCTGGTTCGACAGGAAGATGTGGAGCATCTCGGTGGAGCCGATGCCGTCGAGGATGTCGCAGCCKAAGTGGGCCAGGAAGCGGTCGCCGATGTCACGCGGCAGCGCCTCCCCGGCGGAGGTGCAGACGCGCAGCGCCACGGCATCACGCGGCGGCAGGTCCGGCGCGGCGAGCAGGCCGGCGAACAGCGTCGGCACACCGCAGAAAACGGTAGGACGGTGCGTGGCCAGGCGTTGGAACACCGCCTGCGGCGTGGGCCGCTCGGCCATCAGCACGGTCGTGGCGCCCACCGACAGCGGAAACGTCAACGCATTGCCCAGCCCGTAGGCGAAGAACAGCTTGGCGGCCGAGAAGACCACGTCGTCCTCGCGCAGGCCGAGCACCTGCCGCGCGTAGAGGTCGGCGGTGTGGAACAGGTTGCCGTGCGTGTGCACCGTGCCCTTCGGGCGGCCCGTGGAGCCGGAGGAATAGAGCCAGAACGCCATGTCGTCCGGGCCGGTGGCGAGGGCTTCCGTCAGCGGCGGCGCGCTATCCAGCATGGCGGCCACGGTCGGCAAGCCGGTGCTCTCGACATAAGGTGCAGCAATGATCACATCGACGTGGATGCCCGCCTTGTCGATGGCCGCCTGCATCGTGCCGAGCAGCGGCGCGGACACCACCACCGCCCGCGCGCCGCTGTGGTCGAGCATGTAGGCGTAGTCGTCCACGGTCAGCAGCGTGTTCACCGCCACCGGCACCACGCCTGCCAGCAGGCAACCGAGAAACACGGTCGGGAAATCGATGGTATCGAGCGCGCAGAGCAGCACGCGCTCCTCGCGCCGGAAGCCCGCCTGGCGCAGCGCGCCGGCAAAGCGGCGGCAGCGCGCGTCGAGTTCGGCAAAGGTGGTCGGGCCGGTATCGTCGATATAGGCCACCTTGGCGCCACGGCCAGCGGCGAGGTGGCGCGACAACAGGTCATCGGCCGCGTTGTAACGGGCGGGCAGCGCGGCGACGACCGTCTCGGCGCTGGGGGTCGGGGGCGTCATGTCTCCACTCMTCTGGCCGCCCCGGCGATGGCTCGACGGGTGCGGCGGGATCGGCTACAGCGATGGTCTTGTTCTGGCTGTCTCGTGACCGGCGGTCTTCGCCGCCGATGTCGATGCATTTTATTTCACATCGACTATTATGCAAGCGAGGGTATGCACTATATAACAGTATGCAGCACCCGCCGACCGGCACTTTGTCGCACGTATAATGCCGCCCTGGCTGGCCTCATCCCGAACTTTTTCCCATGCGTCGCGACCCCGAACCGTCACTGAATGCCGAAGCGAATGCMGACAACCGGACCGCGGAGCGCGATCCCTATCTGACGCACCTCGGGGAGCGCATCCGCTCGCTGCGCGCGGCACGCGGCATGTCCCGCAAGGACCTCGCGCGTGGCGCGGGGGTGTCCGAACGCTACCTCGCCAATCTGGAAACCGGCACCGGCAACGCCTCGGTACTGCTGCTGCGCCACGTGGCCGGCGCGCTGGACGTGCCGCTGCCCGTGGTCCTGGCTGAGGTGGATGGCCACGCCGATCCGGCGGGCGGCGCGGAGCAGCCCGGCAGCCAGCGCGCCGCCGAGTTCTCGCAGCTCGTGCAATGGCTGGCGCAACTGCCTGCCKGCGACCTCGCCCGCGTGCGCGAAGCKGCCCGCCACGCCTTGTCCCCGGCGGAATCGCGCGATGCGCGGCATCGCCGCATCGCGTTGATCGGCCTGCGCGGCGCCGGCAAATCCACGCTGGGCCGGGCGCTGGCGGCGGCCGAGGGCATCCCCTTCGTCGAACTGAACACAGCGATCGAGCAGGAAGCCGGCGCGAGCCTCTCCGAAATCCACTCGCTCTACGGCCAGGCCGCCTACCGTCGCTACGAAATGCGCGCGCTGGAGCGTGTGCTGCGCGAGCACGACACGATGGTGCTGGCTACGCCGGGCAGCCTGGTCTCCGAGCCGGCCACCTTCAACCTGCTGCTGGCGCGCTGCTACACGGTCTGGGTGCGCACCTMGCCCGAGGAACATATGGCGCGCGTGGTGGCGCAGGGCGATATGCGGCCGATGGAAGGCAACCGCGAGGCMATGACCGACCTGCGCCGCATCCTCCAGGCGCGCACGCCGCTCTACTCGCGCGCCGATGTGTCGATCGACACCAGCGGCCAGGACGCCAACAGCTCACTTCAGGCCCTGCGCGCGCAGATGCCCGCTATCGGCTGAACGTCGACAAGCCAGCCGGTCTGCATCGGGCCTTGCATCGCCTCCGTCGATGCACTATATTTCATCTCAAAGATGAAGGCACTATAGTGCATCAAGGAGACACGCCCCATGTCGGTCCCGGCCCCCGTTACGTTTGCGCGCCATCCGTCCCAGTATCGCCACTGGCTGCTGACCTTCGACGGTCCCGTCGCCACACTGTCCATGAACGTGGACGAGGAAGGTGGCCTGCGGCCCGGCTACGCGCTGAAGCTGAATTCCTACGATCTTGGCGTCGATATCGAACTGCACGACGCCCTGCAGCGCATCCGCTTCGAGCATCCCGAAGTGCGCACCGTGGTGCTGACCAGCGCCCGCGACCGCATTTTCTGCTCGGGCGCCAATATCTTCATGCTCGGCAAGTCCAGCCACGCCTGGAAGGTGAACTTCTGCAAGTTCACCAACGAGACGCGCAACGGCATCGAGGATGCCAGCCGCCATTCCGGCATCAAGTTCATCGCCGCCTGCAACGGCACCACGGCCGGCGGCGGGTACGAACTGGCGCTGGCCTGCGACGAAATCCTGCTGGTGGATGACCGCTCCTCCGCGGTCAGCCTGCCCGAAGTACCGCTGCTGGGCGTGCTGCCCGGCACCGGCGGCCTGACGCGCGTGACCGACAAGCGCCGCGTGCGCCGCGACCACGCCGACATCTTTTGCCTGACCACCGAGGGCGTGCGCGGCCAGCGCGCCAAGGACTGGAAGCTGGTGGACGATGTCGTCAAACCCGCGCGCTTCGCCGAACACGTGCGCGAGCGGGCGCAGGCGCTGGCCGCCCAGAGCGACCGCCCCGCCGACGCCAAGGGCGTGACGCTGACGCCCCTCGACCGACAAGACAACGCCGATGGCTACCGCTACGACACCGTGCGCGTGGAAATCGACACCACGGCGCGCCGCGCCACGCTGACGGTCTCGGCACCCGCCGCCGACCAGCCGCGCGACCTCGACGCGATCCTGGCCGCCGGCGCCCAGTGGTGGCCGCTCAAGATGGCGCGCGAACTCGATGACGCCATCCTCACGCTGCGCACCAATCATCTCGACATCGGCATGTGGATCCTCAAGACCGAGGGCGATGCGGCCGAGGTGCTGGCCGCCGATACGCTGATGGAGGCCCACGCCAGCCACTGGTTCGTGCGCGAGACCATCGGCATGCTGCGCCGGACGCTGGCGCGGCTGGACGTCTCGTCGCGCAGCCTGTTCGCGCTGATCGAGCCGACCTCCTGCTTCGCCGGCACGCTGCTCGAACTGGCGCTGGCCGCCGACCGCAGCTACATGCTCCAACTGCCGGATGATCCCGACACCGCCCCGCGCCTGGTCGCCCATGACGCCAATTTCGGGCGATATCCGATGCCGAACGGCCTCTCGCGGCTCGCCGCGCGCTTCTATGAAGACACCGCCGCCATCGAGGCCGTGAGCGCTCAAGTCGGCCAGCCGCTGGACGGCGCGCAGGCCGAGGCGCTGGGGCTGGTGACGGCCGCGCCGGACGACATCGACTGGGAAGACGAGATCCGCATCGCGCTGGAGGAACGCGCGAGCCTCTCCCCCGACGCCCTCACCGGCCTGGAAGCCAACCTGCGCTTCGGCCCGCGCGAGACCATGGAAACACGCATCTTCGGCCGGCTCACCGCCTGGCAGAACTGGATCTTCAATCGACCCAACGCCGTGGGCGAGCAAGGCGCGCTCAAGGTATTCGGCACCGGCAACAAGGCACGCTTCGACTGGGACCGGGTCTGACCGCCCCCTTCGACCGAACGACAACCAGACCCAAGGAGACCCCGGCCATGAGCATCGACTACAGCCAGAAGATTCCGAACAACGTGAACCTCTCCGATGACCGCGCCCTGCAGCGCGCGCTGGAGCACTGGCAGCCCGCCTTCCTCGACTGGTGGCGCGACATGGGCCCCGATGGCTCGCACAATTACGATGTCTACCTGCGCACGGCGGTCTCGGTGGACCCGTCCGGCTGGGCTCACTTCGACCATGTGAAGATGCCCGACTACCGCTGGGGCATCTTCCTGCAACCGGCGGACGCCGAGCGCAAGATCCACTTCGGCGAGCACAAGGGGCAGGCCGCGTGGCAGGAGGTGCCGGGCGAACACCGCGCCAATCTGCGCCGCATCATCGTCACGCAGGGCGATACCGAGCCGGCGTCCGTGGAGCAGCAGCGCCACCTGGGCCTGACCGCGCCGTCGCTCTATGACCTGCGCAACCTGTTCCAGGTCAATGTGGAGGAAGGCCGCCACCTCTGGGCGATGGTCTACCTGCTGCACCGCCACTTCGGCCGCGACGGCCGCGAGGAAGCCGAGGCGCTGCTGGGCCGCCGCTCGGGCGACGAGGACAATCCGCGCATCCTGGGCGCCTTCAACGAGCGCACGCCGGACTGGCTCGCCTTCTTCATGTTCACCTATTTCACGGACCGCGACGGCAAATTCCAGCTCTGCGCGCTGGCCGAGTCCGGCTTCGACCCGCTGGCGCGCACCACGCGCTTCATGCTGACCGAGGAAGCCCATCACATGTTCGTGGGCGAAAGCGGCGTCTCGCGCGTGATCCAGCGTACCTGCGAGGTCATGCGCGAGCGCGACATCCAGGACCCGGCCGACGTGCGCGCCGCCGGCGTGATCGACCTGGAGACCATCCAGCGCTACCTGAACTTCCACTACAGCGTGACGATCGACCTGTTCGGCGCCGACCAGTCCTCCAACGCGGCCACCTTCTACAGCGCCGGGCTGAAGGGCCGCTTCGAGGAAGGCAAGCGCGGCGACGACCACGTGCTCAAGGGCGACGTGTACCGGATCCTCGACGTGCGCGACGGCAAGCTGGCCGAGCGCGAGGTGCCGATGCTCAACGCCCTGAACGAGGTGCTGCGCGACGACTACATCAAGGATTCGGTCGGCGGCGTGGCGCGCTGGAACAAGGTKATCGAGAAGGCCGGCATTCCGTTCCGGCTGACCGTGCCGCACAAGGCGTTCAACCGTAAGATCGGCACCTTCGCCAATGTGCATGTCTCGCCGACCGGCGAGGTGCTGAGCGAAGCCGCCTGGCAGGCCAACGCGGACACCTGGCTGGCCACCGACGCGGACCGCGCCTTCGTGGCCTCGCTGATGGGCCGTGT
Organism: Cupriavidus sp. 05T42; assembly: GCF_056396345.1. Classification (NCBI taxonomy): domain Bacteria; kingdom Pseudomonadati; phylum Pseudomonadota; class Betaproteobacteria; order Burkholderiales; family Burkholderiaceae; genus Cupriavidus; species Cupriavidus sp. 05T42. The sequence continues at coordinate 25,234 of NZ_JBFTLH010000009.1, read as the reverse complement.
GGTGGAGCCGGGCCGCTACGCCAACTGGATCGCCCCGCCGGCGGTGGGCGTGAACCGCCAGCCGGTKGATTTCGAATACGTCCGTTTCAACTAGATCGCTGAATCACTGGATAAGAGGCCGACATGGGCGCCCCCGACATCATCAAGCAGCACCTGATCGATCCGGAAATCTGCATTCGCTGCAACACCTGCGAAGACACCTGCCCGATCGACGCCATCACCCACGACGACCGCAACTACGTGGTCAAGGCCGAGGTTTGCAACGGCTGCAACGCGTGCCTGTCGCCCTGCCCCACGGGCGCCATCGACAACTGGCGCACGATGCTGCGCGGCGAGGCCTATCCGATCGACGCCCAACTGCTCTGGGACGAGCTGCCAGCCCAGGTGCCGCTGCCCGAGGCCGAGATCGACGCGGCGACGTCCGCCACCGCCACGGCCGCCGAGGCCCTGGCCCAGGCCGCCGCCGGCACTGGCAAGGCGCCCGCCACCGACGTGCAGGCCGTGGAAACCAGCCGGCATACCTCGCCCAAGGCGCCGTGGTCGGCCGCGCATCCCTATATCAACCTGCACGGTGTGCGCGCGCCGGTGTCGGCCACGGTGGCCGGCAACTATCGGCTGACGGCCGAAGAGGCGTCGAGCGACATCCATCACATCGTGCTCGACTTCGGCAACCAGTTCTTCCCGGTGCTGGAGGGGCAGGCCATCGGCATCGTGCCGCCCGGCACCGATGCGTCGGGCAAGCCGCACTACATCCGCATGTACTCGGTGGCCAGCCCGCGCGACGGCGAGCGCCCCGGCTACAACAACCTCGCGCTGACCGTGAAGCGCGTGGACCAGGACCACGACGGGCAGCCGGTACGCGGCGTGGCGTCGAACTTCCTGTGCGACCTGGCCAAGGGCGACACGGTGCAGGTCGTCGGCCCCTTCGGTAGTACTTTCCTGATGCCCAACCATCGCGAGGCCAGCGTGATGATGATCTGCACGGGCACCGGCTCCGCACCGATGCGGGCGATGACCGAGCGGATGCGTCGCAATATGGCGAGTTTCGATGGGCGCCGCCTGCTGTTCTTCGGCGCGCGCAACCAGCGTGAACTGCCCTATTTCGGCCCGCTGCTGAAGCTGCCCAAGGACTTCCTCGACATTCACTTCGCCTTCTMGCGCGATGCCGAGATGCCGCGCCGCTATGTGCAGGATGCGATCCGCGAAGCCAGCCCGCAGGTGGCCGCGCTGCTTGCCGACCCCCATGGCCATGTGTACATCTGCGGCCTGAAGGGGATGGAGGAAGGCGTGCTGGCCGCCTTCGGCGAGGTCTGCGCGGCGGCGGGCCAGTCCTGGACGGACCTGGAGGCCACGCTGCGCGCGGAGGGACGGCTCCACATTGAGACGTATTAGGCACTTTACAGCCTATGTCACGGCCTTTCCTTCTGAAATACACCGCCTATAATGTTTCCCAAGAAAGGAGCAAAGGCGATGCAATCTCATCAGATTCCGGACACCGAGCCCGCCGGCGGCGTGAACCCCGGCGCCACGCTCACCAAGGCCGTGATGCGCGCGGCCGGCTTTCTTGGCATCAGCCAGGCCATCGTGGCCAGCGTGCTCGGCATCAGCACGGCGTCGGTCTCGCGCATGGCGTCCGGCGGCTATGTGCTCGATGCGCACCGCAAGGAGTGGGAGTTCGGTGTGCTGTTCGTGCGCCTGTTCCGCTCGCTCGATGCCATCCTCGGCCACGACGAGCAGGCGCGGCTGTGGCTCACCCATGACAACCTCTCGCTTGGCGGCAAGCCGCTCGAGCTGATTCGCACGACTGAAGGGCTCGTACGTGTCGTTCACTACCTGGACGCCACCCGCGGTCGCATCTGAGCGCAAGCCGTTCGCGCTCAAACTGTGGCGGGCGGTGGAGGCCCAGCATGTGGTCTCGACCATGCCCCTGGTGGACAGCCTCGAGGAACAGGCCGTGCTCGAAGCCGTGCTCGACGCCGGCAAACCCGCAGTACCCCCCGACGCGCGCCACCTCCACTATCTGATCTTCACGCCCTTCCGATATCCCCCCTCGCCCTGGGGCTCGCGCTTTCGCGGCGGACAGGACCCGGGCGTGTTCTATGGCGCCGACGCCATTCGCACAGCCTGTGCCGAACTGGGCTACTGGCGCTGGCGCTTTCTGCTCGACAGCCCCGCGCTGCCCCGCATCGACGCCCGCGCGCAGACGCTGTTCCAGGTCAGCGTGAAGACCGACGGCGTGGCGCTGGACGCCGCCCCGTTCCACGACGACCCGCGCTGGACCGATCCCGACGACCACGCGCCCTGCCAGGACTTCGGCCGTCTGGCGCGAGAAGCCGGGCTGGGCCTGATCCGCTACACCTCCGTGCGCGACCCCGAGCGCGGCCCGTGCGMAGCGGTGCTGACGCCACGCGCGTTCGACCAGCCGAACCCGCTCGCCACCACCACGTGGATGCTGACCGTGCGCCCCGACCGCGTGATCTGGCAACGCGACGACCTGCAGCAGCGCGACAGCTTCGAGTTCGAAGCGACGCTGTGGCAGCGCACAACCGAAACCCCGAAATCGACCTGAACCACGGACCCCTTCGCGTGCTCTAACTGGAAGATGGGTGCCGGTTGCACGGCACTCATCAGAAGCGAGAGGCAAAGGTGTTGCATTGCGCAAACGGTTGTCATATACTCTCAGCTTCGACGGACGCGGGGTGGAGCAGTCTGGCAGCTCGTCGGGCTCATAACCCGAAGGTCGCAGGTTCAAATCCTGCCCCCGCAACCAACCGCCGGAACGAATACGCAGCAGAACACGCTGCAACAAGAAAACCCGCCCAATCAGGCGGGTTTTTTGTTTTCCGGCCGCCGTTCTTACTTGGCGGTCGCTTGGTACTTCACACGCGTCGGGCCGCCGATGCTGTTGAACAGCAGGTCGCCATTCGGCAAGGACTGGATCAGTGCATAGGCGCCGTTACCCAGATTGTCCTGACCGAAGATCGAGCGATGGACTGTCTTGCCGGTTTCCCAGTCCATGCCAGTCACTTCCCAGCCGTCCGCCTTGGTATAGCCGTTCACGAACACGATCCGCGACGGACCGCTCACGGTCGGCACCATGCTCGTGGACACCACATCGTTGCGCGTCCACACCGAGCGCCACGCCTTGGTCTTCGTATCCCACTCGAAGCGCTCCGCGCCCGCCGCCGGCGTCAGCGCCGGGCCGCCCGCAAGCACATCGACCAGTCGATCCGCCACACCCTTCGGCCGGATGTTGTTCACGACGAACGCGCCATAGCCCAGCGCCACCACCGATTGCTCGGACTGGACGTAGGGCGTGCTGGCGGGCAGCCCGCAGGTGACCTGAATCTGATCGGCGATGCGGTTCGACTTCGTGCCGGGCCGCTGCGTGAAGCCGGCCGGGATCTCGTCGCGCCAGAAGGCCACCAGCTTCATGCGGTCAGAGCCGTCGGTGATGACCACCAGCTTGTCCGCATCGTCGCCGAAGCCCATCAGGGTCGGCGTGGAGCCCGTGCCATTGCCGAACTTCACGCTGGGCATCGGCGTCTGGCCCGAGTCATAGGCCGATTCCCAGGCGCCGTGCGCGGCATCGCGGGAGAGCGTCTTCCCGGTCCACACAAGCTTGCGCATCACCTTGTCGGAGGCGATATAGATGCCGTTCTTCTCGTCGACCGCCATCGCGTTGGAGACGATCTCGCCTTCCGGGAACTGGAACGCATCGCCGACGGGCTTGAAGTCGCGGTCGAGCACGCGGATGGACTGCGCGGCGCCCACCACCAGATGGCCGTCATATGTCATGTTCAGCATCACGCCGCCGGCATTCTCCACCGCCGTCAGGCGATCCTTGAGATCGATCGTCCGCAATAGCTTGATGCCCGCTTCCGGGCGCTTCGGATCGACTAGTCCATAGGCGCGGACCGCGGAGCGATTGGTCGCATACAGCACGCCATCCTTGCCGGACACCACGTAGATATTGGCGCTGATCCGTTTGCGGTCGAGCGCCAGGTCGGTCTTGACCGCCTTCTCCACGCGCGCGACATCGTCCAGCGGTTCGGCGAGGATCTTGTCGAGCAGGCCGGCGGGCAGCGGCTTCGCGTCTGGATCGGGCAGCCTGGCCACCTCGCGCCAGCCGCCATCGCTGACATCCACATAGGAAACCCCGCCCGACGAGGCCGCCCACATATAGCGCGGCGACGGCGTGGCCAGGGTCATGATGCTGATCGGCCCGGCCTGCACGCGTGGGGCCTTGCGCAGATCGACATGGAAGGTGCCGCGCGGGAGCGCGTAAGGCATCACATCGGTCTGAGCGGGGTCGAAATGGGTCACCGCGTACGCCTCTGCAGCGAGGAAGGGATTGGGCCGGGGCTTGCTGCGGGTGGCGGCATTCTCCTTCGCCGCCGTCACGGCCATGGCGGGGATGCTCGTCCCCACGAACATGGCCAGGGCCAGGGCGGTTGCGCTCAACCGCACCACGTGTCTTGTTCTCATCTTTCTGCTCCGCGTTGGAAAGGAGCGGCCGATGGTAGGCATCGCGGTCCGTTCAGGCGAGGTCGCAGGGGGCGTAATCGCCACAGAGTTGATGTCGATCATGTTCATGGCGCCGAGGATGCACCTTGCATCACATCGCCAGGTCAATCCATGGCGGCGGACGCCCGAGGTCCGTAGGGTGCTTCTCACACGCAACGGAAGGAGAACCCAACATGACCATGCGTAGCGCGAAATCKATGGCGATCTGGGCGGCGGCTTGCACGGCGGCCTGTGCCACGCTGGCGGGCGGCGCGGCCCTCGCCGAAACCTCGGCCAAGCCGGCGGCCCAGAAGCCGGCACACGGCGCCAAGGGCCACCGCAACGACCGGCCCGCGCCGGTCAACCTGCCGGACCCCAGGAAGGGCAAGGCGGACATCGTGCCGCCAGACCGCCCCGAGGACTGGGTGCCGACCGCCAGCCCGGGCGCGACGGGGGGCGCGAAGGCAACTCAGCGCAAGTAGCCACCTCCCTCCGAGGCAGCGCGATGTGCGCCCCAGGAGCGCACATCGCGCCCGCAGCGGCCGGGCGGCGCGGTGATACACTTGGCGCCATTCCTCCCGGACGCCCCTCATGAAATTCTGCTCGAACTGTGGTCATGCGGTTGTCCTGCGCGTACCCGAAGGCGACAATCGCCCGCGCAGCGTATGCGACGGCTGCGGCACCATCCACTATGTCAATCCCCGCAACGTCGTGGGCACGATCCCCGTCTGGGAAGACAAGATCCTGATCTGCAAGCGCGCCATCGAGCCCCGCTACGGGTTCTGGACGCTGCCGGCCGGCTTCATGGAGATTGCCGAGACCACGGCCCAGGCCGCCTCGCGCGAGACCCTCGAGGAAGCCGGCGCCCGCGTGGAAGTGGGCGAACTGTTCTCGATTCTCAACGTGCCGCACGTGCACCAGGTGCACCTGTTCTACCTGGCGACGCTGCAGGACCTGGACATCGCCCCGGGCGAGGAAAGCCTCGAGGTCAAGCTGGTCGATGAAGCCGATGTGCCCTGGGACGACCTGGCCTTCCCCACCGTCATCCACACGCTGCGCTGCTTCTTCGCCGACCGCGCGGCGGGCCGGATCGCCGATGGCAGCTTCCGGCTGCACAGCCTGGACATCGACAAGCCGATGCGGCCGCTGACCAGCCGTGCCACGCCGCTGCCGGCGACCGAGGTGTCACCGGCCACGTCGCCCGCCACACCGCCCGTTACCCCCTGAACGCGGGCAACGCCCTGCCCGCCCCATGATCACCTGGCTGGACCCACAGGACCCGTTTCCGCCTGTCGAGCGGGCGCTCGGCCCGGCCAGCGATGCGCCCGGCCTGCTCGCCGCCAGTCGCGAACTCTCGCCGCAGCGGCTGCTGCTGGCCTACCGGCAAGGCATCTTCCCCTGGTATTCCGAAGGACAGCCGGTGCTCTGGTGGAGCACCGACCCGCGCATGGTGCTGGCTCCGCAGGCGCTCAAGGTCTCGGCCACCCTGCGCAAGACGCTGCGCCGTACCCTGCGTGACCCGGACTGGGAAATCCGCGTCGACGACGATTTCATCGCCGTGATGCGCACCTGCGCCATGACYGCGCGCGACGGCCAGTTCGGCACGTGGATCACCGACGACATCGTCAACGCCTACGGCGCCCTGCACCKCGCCGGCCGCGCCCACTCCGTGGAAAGCTGGTACCAGGGCGAGCGTGTGGGCGGCCTCTACGGCGTGGCGCTGGGCCGCATGTTCTATGGCGAGTCGATGTTCGCGCAGCGCACGGACGCCTCCAAGATCGCCCTGGCCGCACTCTGTGCCTTCCTCGACCAGCACGGCGTGACGATGATCGACTGCCAGCAGGAAACTGACCACCTGGCCTCCCTCGGCGCCAGCCCGATCCCGCGCGCGGACTTCGTCGCCCACGTCCGGGCCGCCACCGCCCAGCCCGACATCGCGCCGTGGCAGTTTGACAAGTCGGTACTGGCGCGCTGGGCGCCAGCTATTTGACGCAGCGCAAATCCGCCTGAAGGCAGGTGGGCAGACACTCGCTACTTCGCGTGTCTTGCCGTTCACCTGCCGGATGAAAGACCCCAATTACGATCTCGTTCTCAAGACCACCTGTGCCACGCTGCTGACCGACAAGGCCAACACGGTAATGGGGCTCGCCATCCGGCTCGGCAACACGCCGCGCCGCTATCTGGAGCTTGGCTTCCCGGACCTTCCGCTGGCCGTGAAGGTCGCCAATGTCGAGAAAAGTGGGACGCCTCTCAAGCGGCCCGACCACTATATGAACATCGCCCGGCCATTGCAACGCCAGCGGATCTGCACCGCGTTGCACACGCCGCCCGGCTTGCTCTGATAGACTGCCAGACAGGATGCTGCCACGCGGTGTCCGCCGCCTCCGTCTTTTTGTCATGAGCGAGCCATGAGCAAGCTGAAGGAACTTCCGCTCTCCGCGTTGCAGTTTTACGCAACGGCGCCCTACGCTTGCAGCTATCTCGATGGCCGCATGGCGCGCTCGCAGGTGGCCACGCCCGCGCACCTGATCAATGCCGATGTCTACTCCCGGCTGGTGCGCGCCGGCTTCCGCCGCAGCGGCATCTTCACCTATCGCCCCTATTGCGACGAATGCCGCGCCTGCACGCCGTGCCGCGTGCTGGTGGACCAGTTCCGTCCGGACCGCAGCCAGCGCCGCGCCTGGCGCCAGCACGAGAACCTGCAGGCGCTGGTGGCGCCGCTGACCTACGTCGAGGAGCATTACGCGCTGTATTTGCTCTATCAGTCGATGCGTCACGCAGGCGGCGGCATGGATCAGGACAGCCGGGACCAGTACGAGCAGTTCCTGCTGCAAAGCCGCGTGAACTCGCGGCTGGTGGAGTTCCGCGAACCGCCGGGCTCGCCCGAGGCGGGCCGCCTGCGCATGGTCAGCATGATCGATGTGCTCGATGACGGCCTGTCGTCGGTCTACACCTTCTATGACCCGATGGCCGTCGGCGCGAGCTACGGCACCTACAACATCCTCTGGCAGATCAACCAGACCCGCGAGCTGGGCCTGCCGCACCTCTACCTGGGTTACTGGATCGCCGACAGCCGCAAGATGGCCTACAAGGCGCGCTTCCGGCCGCTCCAGGTGCTCACGGGCAACCAGTGGCATCCGTTCGACGACGAGGCCACCGCGCCCGTCACCACGTCAGCCGCCCCACCCCAACCGGGGCCCGCCCAGGAGTAGCGCCTGCCGCACGCTACAATGCCGCCCTGGTACCGACTTCGCGCCGGCCCCGGCCGCGCCCCCTCCCCGTGCTCAACGCGCTCTATCCCCTGTTTCGCCCCGCCCTGTTCTCCATGGATGCGGAGGATGCCCACCATTTCACGCTGAACAACCTCATGCGCGCGCAGCGCATGGGCCTGGCCGGCTGCCTTGGCAACACCATCGCCGCCGATCCGCGCACCGTCATGGGCGTGCGCTTCCCGAACCCAGTGGGGCTGGCGGCCGGTCTCGACAAGGATGGCGCGTACATCGACGGCCTTGCCGCGTTCGGCTTCGGTTTTATCGAGGTGGGCACGGTCACGCCGCGCGCGCAGCCCGGCAACCCGCGTCCGCGCATGTTCCGGCTGCCGCAGGCCGATGCGCTGATCAACCGCATGGGCTTCAACAATGGCGGCGTGGATGCCTTCGTGGCCAACGTCCAGGCGTCGCGCTGGAAGGCCGAGGGTGGCGTGCTGGGTCTCAATATCGGCAAGAACGCCGATACGCCGATCGAGCGCGCGGCTGACGACTACCTCTACTGCCTCGAGCGCGTCTATCCGCACGCGAGCTATGTGACGGTGAACATCTMGTCGCCGAATACCAAGAACCTGCGCCAGTTGCAGGGCGCCAGCGAGCTGGACAGCCTGCTCTCCACGCTGAAGACCGCCCAGCAGCGCCTGGCCGAGCAGCACAAGCGCTACGTGCCGTTGGCCCTGAAGATTGCCCCGGACCTCGACGACGACCAGATCGGCAATATCGGCGATGCGCTCGTGCGGCACGGCATCGACGGGGTGATTGCCACCAACACCACGATTTCGCGCGAGGCGGTCCAGGGCCTGCCCCATGCCGAGGAAGCGGGCGGCCTCTCGGGACGTCCGGTCTTCGAATCCTCCACCCGCGTGGTGCGCGCCCTGCGCGCCGTGGTGGGCGATGCCCTGCCCATCGTCGGCGTGGGTGGCATCTTCAGCGGCGCCGACGCGCGCGCGAAGATCGATGCCGGCGCGCAGTTGGTCCAGGTCTACAGCGGCCTGATCTATCGCGGCCCCTCCCTGGTGCGTGACTGTGCCGCCGCGTTGCGCCACCCCGTTGCCGGCTGAGGATGCTGCACCGCAACACATTCTCGATAATCGGCTTTCTGGCGCAATAATTTGCGGCACGCCTTGTCCCCCGAGGCGTTTAACAGCAGGATATGGCCGACCGGTGCACTAAAAGGGAGCCGCGAGAGCCCCGAAAATGGTATCCTCGCAGGCTTCCAAAGTACCGAACCCTCGGGGGAGAACAATTACATGCAGCGTCTTCAGTCGCGCCTCAAGGCATCCACCCAAACGATTCTCGGCGGCGTGGTCGCCCTGTCCGTGCTGTACGGCGGCGCCGTGCAGGCCCAGACCGTGAAAGTGCTGTCGATTGTCGATCACCCGGCACTCGACGCCATCCGCGACGGCGTGCGCGCCGAACTGAAGGCTGCCGGCTACGACGCCGACAAGAACCTGAAGTGGGAATACCAGAGCGCGCAGGGCAACACCGGCACGGCCGCGCAGATCGCCCGGAAGTTCGTCGGCGACCAGCCGAACGCGATCGTCGCCATCGCCACGCCGTCCGCACAGGCCGTGGTGGCCGCCACCAAGACGGTGCCGGTGGTGTATTCGGGCGTGACGGATCCCGTGGCCGCCCAGCTGGTCAAGGGCTGGGGCGCTACTGGCACCAACGTGACCGGGGTCTCGGACAAGCTGCCGCTGGACAAGCAGGTGGCCCTGATCCAGCGCGTGGTGCCCAAGGTCAAGACCGTCGGCATGGTCTACAACCCCGGTGAAGCCAACTCGGTGGTGGTGGTCAAGGAACTGAAGGAACTGCTGGCCAAGCAGGGCCTGACGCTCAAGGAAGCCGCCGCGCCGCGTACCGTGGACATCGGCCCGGCTGCCAAGAGCCTGATCGGCACGGTCGATGTGATCTATACGAACACCGACAACAACGTGGTCTCGGCCTACGAGGCGCTGGTGAAGGTGGCCAACGAGTCGAAGATTCCGCTGGTGGCCGCTGACACGGACAGCGTGAAGCGTGGCGCCGTGGCCGCGCTGGGCATCAACTACAGCGACCTGGGCCACCAGACCGGCAAGGTCGTCGTGCGCATCCTGAAGGGCGAGAAGCCCGGCGCGATTGCCTCGCAGACCTCGGACAACCTCGAACTGTTCGTGAACACCAGCGCCGCCGCCAAGCAAGGCGTGACGCTGGCGCCGGAACTGGTCAAGGAAGCCAAGACCGTCATCAAGTAAGACCCGCAACGGGCCGCGCCGCCCCCGAGGGGTTGCGCGGCCTGACGCTCTCCGGCCCCGGCCCGGCCTATCCGGCCGGCCGGGGCCTCCGGACCGCAGCGCACGCGCCGCCTACCCGCCGCGCGACAGCCCGGCCGGTCCCCCGCAACAGGATTTCCCCATGTCCCTCTTTTCCCTTATGGGCGCCCTGGAGATCGGCCTGATCTTCAGCCTCGTGGCCCTCGGGGTGCTGATCTCGTTCCGCATCCTCAACTTCCCCGATCTCACCGTCGATGGCAGCTTTCCGCTCGGCGGCGCCGTGGCGGCCACGCTGATCTCCGCCGGCCAGGACCCCTTCCTGGCCACGCTCGCCGCCATCGCGGCCGGCGCGGTGGCCGGCTGGATCACCGGCTGGCTCAACGTACGGCTCAAGATCATGGACCTGCTGGCCAGTATCCTGATGATGATCGCGCTGTACTCGGTCAACCTGCGCATCATGGGTCGCCCGAATGTGCCGCTGATTACCGAGCCGACCCTGTTCACGGTGCTCCAGCCCGAGTGGCTGCCCGACTACCTGCTGCGCCCGCTGGTGCTGCTGGTGGTGGTGATCGTGGCGAAGGTCGGCCTGGACTGGTTCTTCTCATCGCAACTGGGCCTGGCGATGCGCGCCACYGGTGCCAATCCGCGCATGGCGCGGTCGCAGGGCGTGCCTACGGGCCGTGCCACGCTGGCCGGCATGGCGCTCTCCAACGGGCTGGTGGCGCTGGCCGGCGCGCTGTTCGCGCAAACCCAGGGCGGGTCCGACATCTCGATGGGCATCGGCACCATCGTGATCGGCCTGGCCGCCGTGATCATCGGCGAGACCATCCTGCCGGCGCGGCGTCTGGTCTATGTGACGCTGGCCGTGGTGCTGGGCGCCATCCTGTACCGATTCTTCATCGCGCTGGCGCTGAACACGGAGTTCATTGGCCTCAAGGCGCAGGATCTGAATCTGGTGACGGCGGCGCTGGTGACGCTGGCGCTGGTGCTGCCGGCGACGCGCAAGAAGCTGTTTGGCCGCAAGAACGGAGGTGCCTGAGATGTTGCGCGCACAAGACCTGAAGCTGACCTTCAACCCCGGCACGCCGATCGAGAACCGCGCGCTGCGCGGCCTGAACCTGGAGATCCCGAGCGGCCAGTTCGTGGCCGTGATCGGCTCCAACGGCGCCGGCAAGTCCACCTTCCTGAACGCCGTCAGCGGCGACCAGATGGTGGATAGCGGCCGCATCACCATCGACGACATCGACGTGACCCGGCAGCCCGCCTGGGACCGCGCCCATCTGGTGGCCCGCGTGTTCCAGGACCCGATGGCCGGCACCTGCGAGGCGCTGACCATCGAGGAAAACATGGCGCTGGCCATGGCGCGCGGCTCGCGGCGCAGCTTCCGCCCGGCGCTGAACAAGGCGTCGCGCGAGCTGTTCCGCGACAAGCTGCGGCTGCTGAACCTCGGGCTGGAGAATCGTCTGACGGACCGGATCGGCCTGCTGTCCGGCGGCCAGCGGCAGGCGGTGAGCCTGCTGATGGCGTCGCTCCAGCCGTCGCGCATCCTGCTGCTCGACGAGCACACGGCCGCGCTGGACCCGAAAACCGCCGCCTTCGTGCTGGAACTGACCGCGCGCATCGTCTCGGAAAGCAAGCTGACGACGATGATGGTGACGCACTCGATGCGCCAGGCGCTGGACTACGGTGATCGCACGGTGATGCTGCACCAGGGGCAGGTGGTGCTCGATGTGTCGGGCGACCAACGCAAGGGCCTCGACGTGCCCGACCTGCTGCGGATGTTCGAGCAGACCCGGCACGAGCAGCTGGATGACGACGCGCTGCTGCTGAGCTAAGTCGAACGKGATGGAATAACGGCCGGGGGCGCTCCCCGGCCGTTGTCGTTTACGACGCTTACGACGCTTACGACGCCTCGGCCTTGTCCAGCCAGCGTTTGAGCTGGTCCGTGACGGCCGTGCTCGAGAACGAGCAGCTATCCTGCGCGAACACCGCCGACATCTCCAGGCGGCGCAGCAACTCCTCCATCGCCTGACCGAATACCGGCGGCAGCGTCAGCGACGTGGCCGCCGCGCGCCATGCGCCGACGAGGTCCGCCACCGGCATGGTGCCGGCCACATGGCTGGCCAAAGCCTCGCGCATCGCGTTCAGCGCGCGCTGGTTGTCCTGGTGCGTACTCATGCGCGCGCCCTCCTCTCCTTGTACAACTCGCGGAAGGTCCGGCCGCTCGGCGCGGGCATGTCACGCGAGTCGGTCCAGCCCTTGCCCGCCATCGGCAGGCTGGCAATCAGCCGATTCCGGCCCCCCATCCGCGCCAGCAGACGCGCGCCCATGCGCGTGGCGAAGGCGTAGAGCGCCGGGCGGCGCGCCACATAGCCCCAGACCTGCAGCGACAGGCGCTCCTGCCACGGGCGCAGGCCGCGTTCCATCTGCTTCTCGCGCAGCTTGCGCAGCAGGTCGGACAGCGGGATCGAGGCGGGACACACTCTGTTGCACTCGCCGCAAAGTGTGGCGGCCTGCGGCAGATCGATGGCATTGGCGAGGCCGACATAACTTGGCGTCAGCACGCTGCCCATCGGTCCCGGGTAGACCCAGCCATAGGCATGGCCGCCGATCTTCTGGTACACCGGGCAGTGGTTCATGCAGGCGCCGCAGCGGATGCAGCGCAGCATCTCCTGGAATTCGCCGCCGATCAGGCCGCTCCGGCCGCCATCGACGATCACGAAGTACATATGCTCGGGGCCGTCGCGCTCGCCCTCGGCGCGCGGGCCCGTCAGCAGCGAAAAGTAGTTGGAGATCGCCTGCCCGGTGGCCGAGCGCGGCAGCAGCCGCATCACCGTAGCCAGGTCCTCCAGCGTCGGCAGCACCTTCTCGATGCCGGTAACGGCCACGTGCACGCGCGGCATGACCGTGCACATGCCCTCGTTGCCCTCGTTGGTCACCACGGCCACCGAGCCCGTCTCGGCAATGATGAAGTTACCCCCCGTCACGCCCATGTCGGCGGACAGGAACTCGGGGCGCAGCACCTCGCGCGCTTCGCGGGTCATCTGCGGGATGTCGGTCAGGCGCGGCTTGTGGTGCACCTTGGCGAACAGGTCGGCAATCTCGTCCTTGTCCTTGTGGATCACGGGCGCGATGATGTGCGACGGCGGCTCGGCATCGTTGATCTGGAGGATGTACTCGCCCAGGTCGGTCTCGATGCTCTGCACGCCCATCTCGCCCAGCACCTGGTTCAGGCGCATCTCCTCGGTCACCATCGACTTGCTCTTGATGACCTTCTTCACACCATGCTTCTGCGCGATTTCGGCCACCAGACGGGCTGCGTCGGCAGTGGTCTCGGCGAACAGCACCGTGGCGCCGCGCTTGGTCGCGTTTTCTTCAAACTTGGCGAGCCAGACGTCGAGGTTTTCCAGCGCGCGGTTGCGGCGCTCCTTGAGCGCGGCGCGCGTGGCGTCGAAGTCGATGTCGCGGATCGCATCGGCCCGCGCGGTCACGAACTTCGTCGACAGTTTCTTGAGGTTCTGCTGGAGGCGCTGGTCGGCGAGCTTCTGCCCGGCCCGCGCCTTGAATTCCATGCTGTGGACTTGCATCGTATTTTGCCGAGGTTCGATCGGTCAGGCGTCGCCCGCCAGGACCTGCGCGATGTGCAGCACGCGGGTGCGCGTATCGCCGGACCGGCGCAGCCGGCCTTCGATATTGAGCATGCAGCCAAGGTCGCCCAGCACCACGGCATCAGCGCCGCTGGCCTGGATGTTGGCGCATTTCTCGTCGACGATGGCCGTCGAGATATTGCCGTATTTCACCGAGAACGTGCCGCCGAAGCCGCAGCAGGCCTCGCAATCCTTCATCTCGGTCAACTGCACGCCGGGCAGCTTGCCGAGCAGCGCGCGCGGCTGCTGCTTGACGCCGAGTTCGCGCAKACCGGAGCAGGAGTCGTGATAGGTGACGTGGCCGGAAAATGCCGAGTCGACGGTCTCGATCTTGGCCACCTTGACCAGGAAATCGGTCAGTTCGTAGACGCGTTCGCGCAGGCGCTCGTAACGGCCGTGGAGTTCGGGGTCGTCGCGCAGCAGGTCCTGGTAGTGCGCGCGGACCATGCCGCCGCAGGAACCGGAGGGGATCACCACGTAGTCGAACATCTCGAACTCACGCAGGAATTTTTCGGCCAGATCGCGCGAGACGGCGCGCTCGCCCGAGTTGTACGCGGGCTGCCCGCAGCAGGTCTGCGCCTCGGGCACCATGACCTCATAACCCGCCGATTCCAGCAGCTTCAGCACCGAAAACCCGATCTCCGGGCGCATGAGGTCCACCAGACAGGTGGCGAACAGTCCGATTCGCATCGCTTCCTTTTATCCAGACCCGAAACCTCGCAATTATGCGCCCCCACCGCGCCGCTGCGGGCAGCACGCGCCGCAAACTTGTTCATCTCCGCGCGCAATGCCGCTCATGCGAAAGCGGCGCCACCACTGGAAGGGAATCTCGGTAATTGCATTTCACCTATTGAAATTTTCACAATGCGAGATAGAATCAGGCAAACGCTTAATTTGCCGCACGGCAACATTTCCTCCTATGGCAGAAGCAGACAAGGCACCCGGCAAGACCTCGATCCAGGTCATCGAACGCATGATGACGTTGCTGGATGCGCTCGCCCAACACGCGGATCCCGTCAGTCTCAAGGAGTTGTCGCTGGCCACCGGCCTGCATCCRTCCACGGCGCACCGCATTCTCAATGACATGGTGGCGTGCCGTTTCGTGGATCGCTCGGACCCCGGCAGCTATCGGCTCGGCATGCGGTTGCTGGAACTCGGGAATCTCGTAAAGGCGCGGCTCTCTGTGCGTGATGCCGCACTCGCACCGATGCGCGCGCTGCACCGCGTCACCGGGCAGACCGTGAACCTGTCGGTGCGTCAGGGCGATGAGATCGTTTATATCGAGCGCGCCTACAGCGAGCGCTCGGGCATGCAGGTGGTGCGCGCCATCGGCGGCCGCGCCCCGCTGCACCTGACCTCGGTCGGCAAGCTGTTCCTGGCTGCCGACGAGGCCGGGCGCGTGCGCAGCTATGCCACGCGCACCGGGCTGGCCGGGCATACGGGCACGTCGATCACGGACATCGCCAAGCTGGAGCGCGAACTGAGCTGGGTGCGCACCAACGGCTATGCGCGCGACAACGAGGAACTGGAGCTGGGCGTGCGCTGCATCGCGGCCGGCATCTATGACGACTCGCGCCGGCTGGTGGCCGGGCTGTCGCTGTCCGCGCCGGCAGACCGCCTGCAGGACAGCTGGCTGCAGAACCTCAGGGACACCGCGCTGCAGATCTCGCGCGGCATGGGCTACGTGGCGGACGCCGTGTCGGCCTGATCGCGCCACGAGCGCGCCTCACGCGCGTATCGCCCAAAAAGAAACGCGCCGACGGGCTGCCCCGCGGCGCGTTTTCAATTGGCGGCGGCTACCTGAATCAGGTGCCGCGTGCCTGCTGCGAGGCCAGGATCGCGTGCGCCGCGTGCGGCGCGCTAGGACCCTGCGTAAGGTTTGGGGAGTTGGGGAACGGCCGTTGCGGACCCTGCACCGACGGCTGGTGCTCAAGCCACGTGCGCACGCGCGTGGCATCGGCAAAGCGCGACAGCTTGCCCACGGAGTCCAGGAACACCATCACCACGTTGCGATCGTTCACACGGGCCTGCATCACCAGGCACTGGCCGGCTTCCGAGATGAAACCGGTCTTCTGCAGGCCGATCTCCCAGTTGCCGCCGMGCACGAGGCGGTTGGTGCTCACGTAATGGAGCGGACGGCCCAGCACGTTCACTTCATGCTCGGTCTGGGTCGAGAATTCGCGGATGGTCGGGTTGCGGTAAGCGGCGTTGACCAGGCGGGCCAGGTCCATCGCGCTCGACACATTGCTGCTCGACAGGCCGCTCGAATCGACGAAGTGGCTGTCGTTCATGCCGAGTTCGCGCGCCTTGCGGTTCATCGCGCCCACAAACGCCGGCAGGCCGCCCGGGTAGCTGCGGCCCAGCACCGAAGCGGCACGGTTTTCCGACGACATCAGCGCCAGCAGCATCATTTCATGGCGGGTCAGCTGCGTGCCAAAGCGCAGGCGCGAGCTGCTGTGCTTCTCGGTGTCGCGATCTTCCTCGCTCACCGTCAGCACTTCGTCCATCGGCAGGTGCGAGTCCATGACCACCAGCGCCGTCATCAGCTTGGTGATCGAGGCGATCGGCAGCACCGCCGTCGGATTTTTCTGGAACAGGACTTCGTTCGTGTTCTGGTCCAGCACCAGCGCCACGGAGGAACGCAGCGCGAGCGCGTCTTCCGTATCGCGCAGGCCCATGGACTCTGCGAGCGTCGGTTTCGACGGCACGAAGGCCGCGCGAACCGGCTGCGCTCGACTGGCCACGACGGTCTTCTTGCCGTGGCGCAGCACGATCACCTTCCGCGATGACGAGGGTTTCTCGCTCGCGGCTGCGACCTTTTTAGTGGATTTGGAAGCAGTTACCTGCTTTTTGGCCGAGGTTTTCGTCGCAGTCGACTTCGTCGCTGCGTACGTCACCGGCGCGGCCAGCATGGACACCGACACCAGCGCCGAAGTGGCGATGGCGGTCAGGGGCATGCTGAAGAGTCGGGAAATAAAGGATTGGGACCGGAACATGATCTGTTCAGCGCGGCATTTGGTGGAATGGCGCTAGTTTAGGAAATAAAGAAATTGTTAGCAAGATTAAAGACTTACGAAGGCTCTTTAAAGTTCGATTCGCAAACAATTCCACATTACGGGAAATGTGCCGTATTGGCCATTTCTCGCGCCAGCGATTGTCGTTTGCACTTGTTTGTCGACAACTGCGCACAACGCTTCGCACCTAGATAAGAAACAGTTTCCCTAACATCAATATCGGTGGCTTTTGTGAAAACCTCATCAGGGGAAACCTCAATCCGGCGCGAAGTCATGAGAGGAAACGCGCGAACCCGCTCACCGGTTCACGCTCCGTGACCAATTGATTGGCCGTCGCCTCCGGGTCGGCGTAGCCCAGCGACATGCCGCACACCACCATCTCGTTCTCGGTCAGCTGCAGTTGGCTGGCCAGGACGCCGTGGAATTGCGTGAACGCCGCCTGGGGGCAGGTGTCTAGCCCGCGGGCGCGCGCAGCCACCATGATGCTTTGCAGGAACATGCCGTAGTCGAGCCAGCTGCCCTGCTCCATGATTCGGTCGATCGTGAAGATCAGGCCGACCGGCGCATCGAAGAAACGGAAGTTGCGGGCGTGCTGCTCGTGCATGCGCGCCTTGTCTTCCCGGCTGATCTCCAGCAGGCCGTACAGGTCCCAGCCCACCTTGCGGCGGCGCGCCAGGTACGGGTTGACCCACTCGCGCGGATAGTACGGATACTCCTCGCGGTACTTGGTGTCGCGCTCCGGGTCGTCATAGGCGGCCAGCACATCGGCGCAGAGCCGCGCCTTGGCGTCGCCCGCGAGCACGTAGACCCGCCACGGCTGGGTGTTGGTGCCGGACGGCGCGCGGCTGGCCACGGCGAGGATGTCCTCGACGGTCTCGCGCGGTACTGGCGTATCCAGGAACGCCCGGATCGAGCGGCGCGTGGTGATGGCGCGATCGACGATCGCCGCGGAATCGGTCACGGACGTATCGCCGGTGGCGGAGGTGACTTCAAGGGTGTCGCGGGGGGCAGCGCCATGGTTGGACATGCTTCGAAGGTCTCCGGGTTATTGTGTTTTATTGATCACGCCGCGCTCGGCCGCACCAGCGGCGTCAGCGCCTGGCGCAATGCGGGCGGTAGCGCTGCCGGGCGGCGTGTCGCGCGATCCACATAGACGTGGACGAAGTGGCCCTGCGCAGCGGCCACCTCATCGTCGTTGCAGAACAGGCCCACCTCGTAGCGCACGCTCGAGTTGCCCAACCGCGCCACGCGCAGGCCGGCCACGACGGTGTCCGGGAACGACAGCGACGAGAAATAGTTGCATTGCGTCTCGATTACCAGCCCGATGGTCTCTCCCGCCTCGATGTCCAGCACGCCCGCGCGGATCAGGTAGGTGTTCACGACGGTATCGAAATAACTGTAGTAAACAACGTTGTTCACGTGGCCATAGACATCGTTGTCCATCCAGCGCGTGGTGATCGGCTGGAAATGCGCGTAGGCGCTGCGGGTGTCCGGTTGTGGCTTCATCGGCATCGACGTTGTTGTTGGGATTTGTTGCGATCTCAAAAAGCTGCCKCCGCAGCGGCGGTCGCCCCGGCGCCGTAGCGCTGGTGGTGGCGCGCGGCCAGCCGCACGGTCTGGGTGTGCACGGCCACGGTGTCCTCGATCTGGTTGCCGTAGCCGCCGGCCATTGCCACGGCCATCGGCAGGCGCCGMGCGAGCGCGGATTCGAACACGAGCGTGTCGCGCCGGGCCAGGCCGGCCAAGGTCAGGCGCAGCCGGCCCAGGCGGTCGCCCTCATGGGGATCGGCGCCGGCGAGGTAAATCAGCAATTCGGGATCGAAGCGCGCGTAGAGCGTGTCCAGCGCGCCAGCCAGCGCAGCCGCGTAGGTGTCGTCGTCACAGCCGTCCGGCAGGCCGACGTCGAGGTCGCTCGCCTCCTTCCGGAACGGGTAGTTTTTCTMGCCATGGAGCGACAGCGTGAACACGCTCGGGTCGTCGCGCAGGATCGACGCCGTGCCGTTGCCCTGATGCACGTCGAGGTCGATCACCGCCACGCGGCTTACGCGCCCTTCGCGCTGCATCTGGCGCGCGGCGATAGCGGCATCGTTGAACACACAGAAGCCGCCGCCCTTGTCGGCATAGGCATGATGGGTACCGCCGGCGAGGTTGACCGCGATGCCCTCCGTCAGCGCGCTGCGGCAGGCGGCCATCGTCGCGCCGGCCGAGCGCCGCGAGCGCTCCACCATCTCGTGCGACCACGGGAAGCCGATCTCGCGCTGACGGGCGGCATCGAGCCGGCCGGAGGAGACATCGGCGATGTAGTCGGCGGTATGGGCCAGTGCCAGCGCCGCGTCGTCGGCGCGGGGCGCCTCGTGCAGGGTCAGGCCCGGCACCTCACGCACCACGGCGTCTCGCAGCATGCTGTACTTGCGCATCGGGAAGCGATGGCCGGGCGGCAGCGGCAGGACGAAGTGATCGGCGTAAAAAGCTTGCATCGGGGCGGATCGGGCGAGGATCGGGCGGGAAATTCCCGGGAAGTGACGGTGCGTGACCATTTACCGACCGGGCAGTCTGCGATGGTAGCACCGCGTTCCGCATTGCGTGAAAACGTATCAAACAGCAGACCTTCCCCGCGTTGCATCATGGTGACCGCATCGGGATAAACCCTTGCCTGGCGCCCTATACGTGGTCATTACGACGCATATGTCTGCTCAATGTCTGCTATTTTTTGTGCAGTGCAGCAAAACTGCTTGACAGGCTTTTTTCTGCCCTTAGAATAGGAATTGTTGCGGCGCATCAAAGCTTTTTACGAGGTCCGATTCGACCGCACACCAATATATCGCTCGGGCTGGCCAGGACATCGCGTTCATGGCTTTGACATTCGGGCGGCTTAATTTCTATTTTGCTTGACCTTGAAGTTCACCACTGGAGACCAGCAATGATCCTGACCCCGGAACAAGTTGCAGCCGCACAAAAAGCCAATCTGGAAACCCTGTTCGGTCTGACCACCAAAGCATTCGAAGGCGTTGAAAAGCTTGTCGAACTGAACCTGCAAGTGGTCAAGGCCACCTTTGCCGAAAACGTCRACAACGCCAAGAAGGCCCTGTCCGCCAAGGATGCCCAGGAACTGCTGGCCATCCAGGCTTCGCTGGTGCAGCCGGTTGCCGAAAAGACCCTGGCGTACTCGCGTMACCTGTATGAAATCGCCTYGGAAACGCAGAGCGAGTTCACCAAGGTGGCCGAAGCCCAACTGGCCGAAGGCACGAAGAACGTGCAAGCGCTCGTCGAGAACTTCGCCAAGAACGCCCCGGCCGGTTCGGAATCGACCGTCGCCATCGTGAAGTCGGCCATCTCGGCCGCCAACAACGCGTACGAGTCGGTCCAGAAGGCCACGAAGCAAGCCGTGGAAATGGCCGAAACCAACTTCCAGGCTGCCGCCACCGCCGCAACCAAGGCTGCTCAGCAAGCCTCGGCCACGGCCCGCACGGCTGCCAAGAAGCCGGCTGCCACCGCCTGAGCGGTAGCGCCCTCGCCCGCCCCGCGCATCGGCTCCGGCCGCTGCGACGGGTTGGCAAGAACCCGGCCCCTCTGACGAGGGGCCGGGTTTTTTTTCGTCTCTATGGTTTGAGGAACGTGGCGCGCCACGGCTCGCCACCCTCGATGGTGCCCCGCATCTCGCGGCCATCCACGTGGCCGACGTAGCGCTCGTCGTCGATGGTGAAGACGATCTCCGTGCCGCGCAAGCGGCCGTCCCAGATCGGCGTCGACCGCTCGCCTTCGCGCATCACGCCTTCCAGCTTCTGGAACGTCTGCGACAGCACCAGCAGCTTGTTCCCCATCGCCCATATCCCCGCCACCCTCGCCGGCACCAGCCACAGGTAGACGCCGCACGGCCCCGGGCAGGCCTCGACGCTCGGCACGTACTCGTCCGGCCGCCAGTCCGCCATATCGAACGAGTTCGAGACGATGCGCGTGCCGGCCCGCATCCCCAGCAACGTGGGACGGAGACGCAGGTTCACGCTTGGCAGCAGGAACAGCGTGACGACCGTGGCATCGGAAAAATCCGACTTGAAGATGTCMGCCCGCTCGAAGGTGGCGCGACTGGCCACGCCTTCGGCCTGGGCGGTGCGTCGGGACAGCTCGACCAGTTCGTTGTTGAATTCGATGCCACGCGCGGTGGCGCCTCGCTTGGCGGCGGTAATGACCAGGCGGCCATCGCCGGAACCCAGATCGACGAGCCGATCCTGGGGCGTCAGCTTCGCCATGTCGAGCATCTGGTTCACCAGCGGCTGGGGCGTCGGAATCCAGATCACGTCCTTGCCCGACTGGCCCATGGTCGGCCTGGCGCCCGGTTCTTCGAACTGCGCCCAGGCCGCGCCGGGCAGGAATACCAGGCACAGCGCGGCGGCAAGCAGGTGTGTCTTCCGCATCGTGTTCACCCAACGATGCTAGGAGATCGGCCCCGGGAGCGCCATGCCGGATAGACAACCCCTCCGCTGCCAGCCCTACCCGCTTGCGGCAGGCAGTCGGCGGCCCTTCCTGGCGGTTAATTGCTAAATTTCGATCCAAAAGAAAACCCGCCATCGCGGCGGGTTTTCTCGTTGCGGCCGAAGCTTAGCGCTTGCGCGGCGGCGGCACGTCGGTGCAGACGCCTTCGTAGATCTCGGCAGCCATGCCGATCGACTCGCCCAGCGTCGGGTGCGGGTGAATCGTCTTGCCGATATCCACGGCGTCGGCGCCCATCTCGATGGCCAGGCACACTTCGCTGATCAGGTCGCCCGCATGGGTGCCCACGATACCGCCGCCGATGATCCGGTGCGTTTCCTCGTCGAAGATCAGCTTGGTGAAGCCCTCGTCGCGGCCATTGGCGATGGCGCGGCCCGAGGCGGCCCACGGGAACGTGCCCTTACCGTACTTGATGCCCTGCGCCTTGCACTGCTCCTCGGTCAGGCCGGCCCAGGCCACTTCCGGATCGGTGTAGGCCACCGACGGGATCTGCTTGACGTCGAAGTACGCCTTCTCGCCATGCGCGGCTTCGGCAGCCACGTGTGCCTCGTGCACCGCCTTGTGGGCGAGCATCGGCTGGCCGACGATGTCGCCGATGGCGAAGATATGCGGCACGTTCGTGCGGAGCTGGTTATCGACCTCGATAAAGCCGCGGTCCGTCACCGTCACGCCAGCCTTCTCGGCGCCGATCTTCTTGCCGTTCGGCACACGGCCGACGGACACCAGCACCAGGTCGTAGCGCTGCGGTTCGGCCGGCGCGGCCTCGCCCTCGAACTTCACGTAGATGCCATCCGGCTTGGCTTCCACGCCCACCGTCTTGGTCTTCAGCATCACGTTGTCGAAGCGATGCTTGTTCATCTTGTCCCAGACCTTGACGAGGTCGCGATCCGCGCCCTGCATCAGGCCGTCGAGCATTTCCACCACGTCGATGCGCGCGCCGAGCGTGCTGTACACCGTGGCCATTTCCAGCCCGATGATGCCGCCGCCAATCACCAGCATCTTGTTGGGGATGTCCGGCAGTTCCAGCGCGCCAGTCGAATCGACAATGCGCGGGTCCTCCGGCACGAACGGCAGCTTCACAGCCTGGCTGCCGGCGGCAATGATCGCCTTCTCGAAGCGGATCACCGTCTTCTTGCCGGTCGGGGCCTTGGCGTCACCTTCGGTTTCCTGCACTTCGAGGTGATGCGGATCCAGGAACGTGCMGATGCCGCGCACCACCTGCACCTTGCGGGCCTTGGCCATGCCGGCCAGGCCGCCGGTCAGCTTGCCGACCACGGTTTCCTTGTAGTGGCGCAGGCCGTCCAGGTCGATCTTGGCTTCGCCGAACAGGATGCCGTGCGCGGCCAGCGCCTTGGCTTCGTCGATCACGGCCACGTTGTGCAGCAGCGCCTTCGACGGGATGCAGCCCACGTTCAGGCAGACGCCGCCGAGCGAGCCGTAGCGCTCCACCAGCACGGTGTTCATGCCGAGGTCCGCCKAGCGGAACGCGGCCGAGTAGCCGCCGGGGCCGGCGCCGAGCACGAGCATGTCGCACTGGATGTCGGCGCTGCCCGCATGCGTGGCGGCGGCCGGCGCCGGGGCCGGAGCGGCCTTCGGTGCAGCGGCGGCAGCAGCCGGTGCGGGAGCGGCGGCAGGTGCCGGGGCAGCGGCAGCAGCGGCGCCGGCTTCCACGGTGCAGATCACCGTGCCCTTGGCCACCTTGTCGCCCACCTTGACCTTCATGTCCACGATCTTGCCGGCCGACGACGACGGCACGTCCATGCTGGCCTTGTCGGACTCCAGCACGATCAGCGACTGCTCTTCCTCGACCGTATCGCCGGCCTTGACCAGTACTTCGATCACTTCCACCGCGTCGAAATCGCCGATATCCGGCACCTTGACTTCGATCACACTCATACTTTTCCTCCTGGGATGCGCGCCCTGCCCGCCTGGGGCTCAGGCCGCGCCGTCGTTGTTGGTTGCCGCCCCGCCATCCGCGCCGTTCTCACCGTTTGAACCATCCGGTACTGGCGCGGGTGCCGGCTGCGCCTGCAGCCGCACGGTATGCACGTCGATGGGACCTGCCGAACTCTTGTCGAACTCCACGCCTGCGTCCACGCCGATCCGCGCGATCTCCCCGGCGCCGATGCCGGGCCGGTCGTAGACCGCGTGCATGGCCCCGAGCGCATAGTTGCGCCCCGAGCCAATGCCCCAGAAGCGGTCGAACGCGAACACCTCGCGGTAGGAATAGACGCCGAAGATGCCGCCCGGATTGGCGATCAGGCAGACGATCTGCGACGACTCGTACGGATCGTCCTCGTCTTCCTTGGTGTTGATGAAGTACTCGGTCTTGAGCTTTTCATGCACCTTGAGGAAGGTCCGGAACACATCGTCGCGGGTCAGCAGGCGGCATTCGTCGCCCATGCCGGTCAGCAGCGCCCGCATCACCGGAAAGTGCGCGGTGGTGCCGGCCAGCGCGACGAAGCTCTCGCCCACCGGGAACACCTTCTGGTTGCGCTCGTAGGCACGCGACAGCCGCGTGTCGCCGAACGTAACCAGCGCGTCTGCCGCAATGGCTACCTCGGCGCCCTTCCTTACGACTACGCATGTCGTCATGGTTCGCCCCTTGCAGTTCGTACAGGCCCGCGCGCCGGCAACCGAGGCCGCCGGMGCGCGCGTGGGCCGTGCTTACAGCAGAATCCGGCGGAAGTCCGCCAGCAGCTGGGCGAAGTACGTGTTGAAGCGGGCCGCCTCGGCGCCGTCGATGACGCGGTGGTCCCACGACAGCGACAGCGGCAGCGTCAGGCGCGGCGCGAACTGCTTGCCGTCCCAGACCGGCTTCATGTACGACTTGCACACGCCCATGATGGCCACTTCCGGCGCGTTGATGATCGGCGTGAAGTAGGTGCCGCCCAGGCCGCCCAGCGACGAGATCGAGAAGCAGCCGCCCTGCATCTGGTCCGGCTTCAGCTTGCCGTCGCGCGCCAGCTTGGCGAGTTCGCCCATTTCCTGGCTGATCTCGAGCACGCCCTTGCGGTCCGCGTTCTTGATGACCGGCACGACCAGGCCGTTCGGGGTGTCCGCCGCAAACCCGATGTTGAAGTACTTCTTCAGCACCAGGTTGTCGCCGTCCAGCGAGGCATTGAAGTTCGGGAACTTCTTCAGCGCCGCGACGGTGGCCTTGATCATGAAGGCCAGCATGGTTACCTTGACGCCCGACTTCTCGTTTTCCTTGTTCAGCTGCACGCGGAAGGCTTCGAGGTCGGTGATGTCCGCTTCGTCGCAGTTCGTGACGTGCGGGATCATGACCCAGTTGCGATGCAGGTTGGCGCCCGAGATCTTCTTGATGCGCGAAAGCGGCTTGTTCTCCACTTCGCCAAAGCGCGTGAAGTCCACCTTCGGCCACGGCAGCAGGTCCAGGCCGACGCCCGAGCCACCAGCGGCAGCCGCTGCGGCCGGCGCGGCGGTCGAGCCGCTCATCACGCCCTTGACGAAGCCCTGCACATCTTCCTGCGTGATACGGCCCTTCGGACCGGTACCGGGCACGCGCGACACTTCCACGCCCAGTTCACGCGCGAACTTGCGCACGGACGGGCTGGCGTGGGCGGCCTTGCCGGTCACGCCCTGGGCGGCCGGGGCGGGTKCCGAGCTGGCCGGGGCGGGAGCCGGCGCCGAAGCCGCGGCGGGCGTCGGGGCCGGGGCAGCAGCAGCCGGGGCCGGAGCCGGGGCGGCGGCCGGAGCCGCCGCAGCGCCGGCAGCGCCAGCGGCTTCCAGCACCACGATCAGCGTGCCTTCGGCCACGTTGTCGCCCACCTTGATCTTGATTTCCTTGACGGTGCCGGCCTGCGGGCTCGGCACGTCCATGGTCGCCTTGTCCGATTCCAGCGTGACCAGCGCGTCTTCCGCGTTGATCGTGTCGCCCACCTTCACGTGGATGTCGATCACCGGCACGGCGTCGTAGTCGCCGATGTCCGGCACCTTGACTTCCACGATACCGCCACCGCCGGCAGCCGGCGCAGGCGCCGGGGCCGCTGCGGGCGCGGGTGCGGGGGCCGGAGCCGCCGCGGGAGCCGGTGCCGGGG